>CBDTYO010000113.1:0-10558 GCA_965364615.1 uncultured Bacteroidia bacterium | reverse complement strand
ATCCATACATGGACTGGCGTGAAGGACGGGAATATACCCTTCATCCTTTCACCGATGCCTATTTTGATATCGTTACCCAGGGGGACGGCTTATCTCATGCCAATGTAAAATTGTTGAACCTGCTCGGCTGGCTGAGCCTGATTATATTGATCCTGGCTGTTTTCAACTACATCAACCTGACCATTGCCCAGAGTACGGGAAGGCTGCACGAACTGGGAGTCAAGCAGGTATTTGGGGCCGACCGGCCCTGGCTGATCAGGCAATTTATAGGGGAGGCTTTCATCCAGGTATTTCTGGCCCTGGTACTGGCCTTTGTGCTGGCCATCTTCCTCGAGCCCCTGTTGGCTGGCATCCTTGGAAAAGAAGTGGATCTCTTGATGGTACTGGAAGATCCCCTTGCACTTCTGCTGGTGCTGCTTGGTTTGCCTGCGGTGGCCATGCTTTCGGGCATTTATCCGGCTTTGGCCATCCTCAGCTTGCAACCCCGCGAAATGTTGCTTAAGCAGGCAGGGCCCGGCAGAAAGAGCTTCGATATCCGCCGTTTGCTTACCATTATCCAGTTCACTGTTCTGGTGGCCCTGGTCATTGCGGTGATCACCCTGGTCAAACAACTCAGGTATGTCCAGAATAAGGATCTGGGCTACAGCACAGAGTTGTTGGTCCGCCTGATGGTGCACCCCCGCATCGGAGACAAGGTCCCTGCCATGATGGAAGAAATATCTTCCCTGGCCGTGGTAAGAAGCTGTTGTGCTTCCTTGGGAACCCCTGGAGCCATATGGATGGAATCAAGCGAAGACCAGGTGACTGCTTCTCAGATGAATGCCGATTACCGCTTTCTGGAGACCTTCGAACTGGAACTGCTCTATGGCCGAAATTTTTTTCCCGCCGAGTCCGCCCGGGTTTGCCTTATCAACCAATCTTTGCTCGATGACCTGGGTGGTTGGGATTCAGCGGAGAACCGGGAGGTATTTGGAAGCCAGGTGGTGGGGGCCTTTAAGGATTTTCATTTCGAGGACCTCTATACCCCCATGGGCAATCTGCAGATCCGCAATGAACCGGAGGTGGCCCACCTTTGCCTCCGTTTCTACCCGGGCGATATGGCCGAAGCACTTTCCCGTGTGAAGGACGTATTCAAAAAACACGCTCCCGGTTTTGCCTTTCAATATGAATTCTTCGATGAATGGATGCAGGCCAAATACGCACAGGAAGAAAAACGTGCACAAAGCATTCGCCTGCTGGCCCTCATAGCCATCCTGCTTTCCTGCATGGGCCTGTTCGGGATGGCACAATACGCGGCCCGGACAAGGGTGAAAGAAATCGGAATACGAAAGGTCAACGGGGCCACCGACGGTGAGCTCCTGTGGATGCTGAACCTGGACTTTCTGAAATGGATCCTGCCGGGGATTGTCGCCGGGATCCCCCTGGGCTGGTACTTCATGCAGAAGTGGCTGGCCAGCTTTGCCTACAAAACCCGGCTCGAGTGGTGGATCTTTGGACTGGCTGCCCTGGTGGCCATCCTGGTGGCCATCCTGACCGTCAGCTGGCAAAGCTGGCGGGCTTCCCGCAGAAATCCTGTGGAGGCATTGCGTTATGAATAACCCAAAACCGAATCCTATGAAAGACCTGCACATTTTTATCGTACTGTTCCTGATAACGGGAATTTACTCCTGTACACAAGGTCCCGAAGTTCCCTCCTATCTTAGCGAACAACAAGCTGCATTCCGGGAGAATCCCCGGCAGGCCAACCTGGATTGGTTCGTGGAAGCCAGATACGGCATGTTCATTCACTATGGCCTTTACAGTCAGCTCGAAAAGGGTGAGTGGGTGCAACTCCGCGATACCATCCCGGTGGCCGAATATGCCAAACTGAAAGATACCTTCACCGCAGAACGGTTCGATGCTGATATGATCACCGACCTGGCCCTGAAAGCGGGTATGAAATACATCACCATCACTTCCAAGCACCACGATGGGTTTTGCCTTTTTAAAACCTGGGCCACGGACTTCCATGTATTGAATTCCCCCTGCGGAAGGGACCTGATCGGGGAGCTCTATGATGCCTGCCAGGAGAAAGGACTGGGCCTCTTCTTGTACTATTCCTACGGTGCCGACTGGAAACACCCTTATTTTTACCCACGCGAAGCAGGCTGGCAAAACGCACGTCCTGCCTACAAAGAACCCCAGCCGGAATATAAATTTGAAAAGGAGGCTGATTTTCAAATCTACGTGGAATTTGTCCATCAGCAGATCACCGAGCTTTTCACCCAGTATCCAAACATAGCCGGGATCTGGTTCGATCCCATCATGGGCTTTTACAGCCGGCCAGACCTCTTCCCAATCGATTCCACCTATGCCCTGGTCCGATCGCTGTCTCCCCATGCGTTGATTTCGTTCAAGCAGGGAGCCAACGGGGATGAGGATTTCATGGCTCCCGAGCGGGGCGGTAGTGCCCGTGTGGGACAACAGTTTGAGGTAGCCCGAAGGGTCTATGAGTTGAACAAAAACAAACCCCGGGAAATATGCAATACCCTTCAACCGCATGCCTGGGGGTATAATAAACAGCATGACGGAAATCACAAATCGGCCGATGAAATCCTGCAATTGCTGGAAGATGCGGCTTCCATCAATGCCAATCTTCTCCTGAATGTGGGACCTAAAGGAGATGGTTCTTTTCCCGAGGAGGATATCAGGGCCCTGGAGGAAGCAGGACAAATTCTTAAATCAAGCCAACAGTAAATGCAACATGCACATGGGTAAGAAAGGATATCGTTCGATCCCCCTGGGCCTGAACCGCAAAATGGTCAGAGCCTCCATCGCCATCCATAAGAAATCTGCCATACATAGCCTGACCGAACTGGACGTCACTGAACCAAGACGAAAGATCCGTGAAAACCATGAACAGGGTGGACCCAAAATCTCGTTTACCGCTTACCTGGTCCATTGTCTGGCCACAGCCCTGATGGACCATCCCGAACTTAATGCGTTTATCCGAAGAGGCAGACTGATTCTACTGGAGGATATCACCATTAGTGTCCTGGTCGAGCGCGAACTGGAGGATGAAAGAATACCGGAACCAGTGGGAATCCAGGCAGCTCAGAACAAGACCCTATTACAGATCCATGAAGAGATCCGGGCAGCACAGGCGAAAGAAGGCAACAAATTGGGTGAACTCTCTGGTTCCTCCTGGATCCGGCTGATCCCTGGCTTTTTACTCAAGACTTTTGTAAGGATCGCAGATCGCAACCTCACCATGGCCAAACGTTACGGAAAAGTAGCCGTTACAACCGTGGGCATGTTCAGCAAGACGGACACCTGGTTCATTCCCCATGGAACCACCACCCTCCTGCTCACCATCGGCAGCATCAGCAAAAAGCAAATCTGGAGGAATGAGAAGTTCGAGACCAGGGAGATGCTTCATATCACGGCCTCTTTCGATCATGAGATTGTGGATGGGGCTCCGGCAGCCAGGTTTTTGAAGCAGTTTTCGGAGATTGTCGAAAGCGGAAATGGCCTGGAAAATCTTCGGCCGATTTCTTCCCCTGATTCGAGCTCTTGATTCATATCCATGAAGCGCGTAAATTGTATCTAACCAATGTCCATGTGATATGTCCCGCTTTACCAGCAAACTGTCCCTCTTCTGGAAGGAGTTAAGAAGGCGAAAAGTACTGCGCTCCCTGGCCATCTATGCGGGAACGGCATTTATCATTCTGGAGGCCTCCACCATCATCTTTGCCCGTTGGGGCTTTCCCGACTGGAGCATCGACCTGGTATTATGGTTCCTGATCCTGGGGGCTTTTATCAATGCGATGGTAGCCTGGTTCTATGATATTACCCCGGGGGGAATGATCATGACCAAAGCCCTGGATGAACTTGAAAAAGCACTGGAAGACCGCAATCCGAACCTGCCCTATATGGGCACAGGGACCCGCTATGAGGCGTTGCACGACAGTGCACGTTTCCTGGCCATCCTGGATCAGATGGGGCTGCCACATCCAAGGAAATAATAATTTCAGTATCTTACCTGAAAAGTCCGATCCGCATGCCCCAGAAAGCAGGAAGAATAACTCAATTCTGGCAGGAACTGAAAAGGCGCAGGGTGATCCATGTCATTACCGTATATGCCTCGGCTTCATTCGTCCTTATCGAACTGGTCAATAACCTCACTGAACCTTTAAATCTGCCACCCAAACTGGCCACCATTGCCATAGTGATCCTGGCAGTGGGGTTCCCCCTGGCTGTGATCCTCGCCTGGATCTACGATCTGACCGGCAAGGGCATTGAAAAGACCCTGCCGGCAGAGAAACAAACAGGAGAAGAATCTGCAAAAGTCCCCAACGCATGGCGCATTGCCACCTTTGTAAGCTTTGTGGTAATTGTTGGACTATTGACCTTCAACATTATAGGTGGGACCACGGTCCTTCGAGCCGGGGATATCCAGAGCATGGTTATCCTTCCCTTTGAAAATTTTACCGGGGATGACCAGTTGGATTACTTTGTCGAGGGAATGCACGCCTCGCTGATAGGGGATGTGGGACAATTGGGGGGATTACAGGTTAAATCAAGGACCTCCTCCGTTGCCTTTAAGGACATGGATATGACCATTCCGGAGATTGCCTCTGAGCTGAAGGCAGATGCTGCCCTGGAAACTGCCGTAATGTGCCTGGGAGATACCATATGTCTTCAATTCAGGCTGGTAAGGACCACAGGCGATGAAGAACAACTCTGGGTGGGTGATTATAAAGAAGAGAAAAGCCAGATCCTCAATCTCTATAATCGAATCACCAAGCAGATTGCTGAACAAGTGCTGGTAGAACTTTCAAGCGATGAAGAAATTCTACTGGCGGAATCCAAAACGGTGAATACAGACGCATACGATGCCTATTTGAAAGCGCAATATCATTGGAACCAGTTATCTGAGGAGGGTATTCAACTGGCATGGGATTATTTTCAGAGGGCCATCGACCTGGATCCAAATTGGGCCGATCCCTATGCAGGCATGGCTATAACTTGGATGACCGTTGGCTATTTTGGACTGATTCCCATGACCATGGCCATACCTAAAATCAATTTCTACCTGGAAGATGCCCTAAAGCTGGATCCCAATTCAGCCTATGCCCATTATGTAAAGGCAGTCTACACAGTATGGGCAGATTGGGACTGGGAGAATGGTGAAAAAGAATTCTTGAGATCTCTCAAACTCAACCCAGACAATGCGCATTGCAGGTTGTATTATGCACATTTCCTCTTTGGCCAGAGAAGACATGAGGAAGCACTTATTCAGGCAAACATGGGACTGGAACTCGATCCTCTGGATCCGGTAACCCTGAGTCTATATGGAGTGGTCTTGCTGGATGCAGGCGATTACCAGGCAGCCATTGAACAACTTGAAAAGGCCGTTTCCATTAATCCGGACTTTGGTTTCGGGAAGCTGCAACTGGTTAGAGCCTATCGCTGGTCTGGCCAGTATGACAAATGGATTAAACTATGGAAACAGATCACCTGCTGGGACATGGAACATAAGCTGGCTGTTGAAAAGACCCTGAACCAGGAGGGTTACGTGGCTGCAGTAAATACGATTCTAAGTGTTAATGAGGACTTTGGGAGACAGGGTTGCCAGATGGACGACAAAACTATTATAATGTGGTTGATAGAAGCCGGGGAATATGAGCAGGCATTTGCCAGGATGGAAAAACTGGATGAAGACGGTTACCTGGATGTACCCTATCTGGCAAGCAATTCTTCAGGATATGAGCACCTTGAATCCTATCCGGGCTATGTGGCTATGCTGAAGAAATATAAACTACCCAATCCGAAAAATTAAGTAACCACTGCCTTATTCACTAGTTTATAATAAGGTACTATCTTGCACAAAGGCCATAAACCCTAAATCCCACCTCACATGAAACTTCAGATCGACAATACACGCAGAGAATTCCTTCGTAAAATGATTGCCGGCACTTCGGCCATGGGAATGGCCCCCCTGCTGGGGAGCCTCACTGCCTGTTCCGCGACCGGAGCCAATCCGGGCACCACTTTGAAACTTCCCCAACGGCCCTTTGGCGCCACCGGGGAAAGTGTGGGGATCTACAGCCTGGGGGCTCAGGCCACCGTGGAGCAGGTTGGCATGAAGGACCAGGCCATTGCCATAGTCAATAAGTGCATCGATTTGGGCATTAATTACATCGATACTTCGGCCTGGTATGGCATGGACGGGAACAGCAGTGCGGGCGATCACCTTCGCGGGACCAGTGAACGACATGTGGGCGAGGTAATGAAGTCCCGCCGCAAGGAAGTATTCCTGGCGACCAAGACCCACGACCGCAGTTACGACGGTGCCATGCGACACCTGGAAAGTTCCCTTTCCAACCTGCAGACCGATGTGATCGACCTCTGGCAGATCCATAACATAAAGCCCGGCCTGGAGGAGGACATCGATTTCATATTCTCAGAGGCAGGTTGCATGAAGGCCCTTCTGAAAGCCAAGGAAGAAGGAGTGGTCCGCTTCCTGGGCATCACCGGCCACGCCGATCCAGATCCCATGAAGGAACTGGTGAACCGCTATGATTTTGACGCCGTGCTGATGGCCCTGAATGCAGCCGACAAGCACCACAATCCCTACATAGAGAAGCTCCTGCCCACCGCCGTTGAGAAAAACATGGGGATCATTGGCATGAAAATCCCCGCCCGCGACCGTATCTTCTCCAATGGTGGGATTATCAGCATGAAAGAGGCCATGTGCTACACCCTGTCCCTGCCCGTAAGCACCATCATTGTGGGGATAGATAAGATCGCCGAACTGGAGGAGAACATCCGGATCGCCCAGGAGTTTGAGCCTTTGACTGCCGACGAGATGCTGGCCATTGAAGACAAAGTCAAGCCCCATCATGAGCACCTGATGTTCTACAAGGGGCTTTCTGAATGGCCGGAGGAGTGGTCGGGCAACAACGTCTGAGCTTTGCTATTCCCTGACTATTTCCAATCGGTCAAGGGCTTCTGAAGGACTGTCGACGGAATAGAATTCCATGAGCAAATGTGTGGAATCAGCCCAGCAGCGCATGGCACCGTAATGCTCCTCCTCACAAGCATGGACTTCCAGCCCCCCTGTGTCATAGTCTTCATCACAGAAATACAGGCTTTTACCACCCACGCCATTGACTATATAATGCATACCCTTCTGCTCCGTATGCTTCAATCTGGCATAGATGTGATCGTGACCCGACAGCACCACATCCACTCCCCAATGGTAAAAATCCCATTGCATATAATCCGTGTCCCCATGCCTTCCCGGTGAATAGGGCGGATGGTGAAAGTACACTACCTGAAATTCTTTTTCTGAAGCTGCAAGCTCATCCTCCAGCCAGGTTTTCTGCTCAGCCAGATCAGCCGAATTCAGCGAGTTGATGCAGTAGAAAGCCACAGGGCCCCAGGCAAATGCATAGAAGAGTTCCTTTCCCGGCAGGCTGAAATAGTTCAGATAAGGTTCCAGGCCGTAGGGACCCAATGCATCGTGGTTGCCCGGAGCAGGAAAGAAACGGTTGATCGCTTCCTGAAAGGCCCTGCCTTCGCAGCGATATTCTTCCGGAGCATCAAAATTGTGAATGTAATCGCAGTAGTACTGTCCAATATTCTGGTCCAGGGTGGCATATTCGCCGTACTGATAATTGTTGTCCCCGGTGGTCAGGATGAAATCGGGATCCCAGCCTTTGACCAGGTGGGCCACGGCCTCTTCATGTTCTCCCATCCTGCCAAAATCTCCTATCACGGCAAAGAGGACCGAATCGCTTTCCACCTCAACCGAAATACCCGGGGGAGCCAGGATCCCAAGGGACGGATGCCCCTTTCCAAGATACTGGCAGCCAGTAAGCAAGGTGATCAACACAAGGGTTCCTATGATCCTTTTCCCGGGCATGCCACCCCAATGTACGAAATTTCAATCTTTTGAATTCAGGAAATTCTCCCTTACATTTATTCCGGTCGATCGCACATGCGCATGGAAAAAAAGAGCATTCCCAAGTATTATGGCCTGAGGATATACCTGTCTTCAGTAATGCTTTATTTCTTCCTGGTGATTCCCTTTATCGGATTTATCATTTTCCAGAATGTGCCCCAGTTTATCGAGAGAAACCAGCAAACGGTGGATCAGGTCAAGTTGATCCGGGATTCCATTCAATCTTCGCTCGATTCCCTCCCAGGCTATAGTCAGCAGGAGATCGACAGCCTGGTCAGCCAGGCCATGCAAATAGCGGGCATCCATACCGATACCATCATCAACGATACGGATACCACACTGATGGTAAGGAAGAATGCACAGCCTGAGGCGGATAGCACCAAAAAGGTGGAAGGAGGCCTGGTGATTGCAGGACCTGGTGGGGGAAACGATGACAATGTCAACCTGTTTGAGGAAAAGGGTCCCTTTTCACGGTATTTCCTCCTGCTTTTTCTCCTTCTGGGGGTGAGTTTTATCCTGGGATGGATTTACAATTTTCGCTTCAAGCGCTATTTCAAGCTGAAGCGAAGAAAAAAAGAGATCCCGGAAAAACTGCTTGCGTTCTGCAAAAAACATCTTCTGCGGACCCCGCTCATAAACAGTTTCATCATCACCCTGCCCAATATCGTGGTATTCATCTATTCCATGGTGTTTTTGGTAAGGAAAGTCAGTTTTGAGGGAGAAGTTGAACGCGAAATGTTTATCCAGCTGCACTACCTCACCCTGGTGGCCACCATCCTGGAGATCCTGTTTGTGTATTACTGGCAAAAACACCGGGTCCATATCAGGTACATCGATCACGTATTTTCCGACACCGAGCTTCGCAGAAGGGTCTTCAAACGAAAGGGAGAAAAGATCAGGAACCGCTTCATGATAGCCAGTGGAATGACCACCTTCCTTCCCCTGCTGATCGTACTGGTTTACCTGGTGTTGAGCCTGACTTCCGTCAGGGACCTGGACCTGGAATCGATCTCCAGGGAACAACGGGAGATCCTGTTCGGGCCCTGGAGCTCCATTGTGGGAGCTGACAAAGAAACCGTGTCGCCGGAAGATTATGAAAAACTGTATTTTGTCAATGCCGTCGATTCCATTGTCATGCTGGTGGGGATAGGCAACGGCATCCTGGTTTCCTTCATTTACCTCCTGCTGTTTATCCGTTGGACCAACCGCGATATTACCGGACCTGTGAAGGAGCTCCTGATCAACATCAAGAATACACGGGGAGGGGATGCCGAACAATATACCATCGTGCGGACCAACGATGAGATCGGGGAGCTGGCTGAAGGCTACAACGAAATGACCCAGAAGATCCATGACTACGTGGAAAGTATTTCCAGGATGAACCGCGAACTGGAAGAAAAAGTCAGGGAAAGAACCAGGGAGGTGGTGGAGCAGAAAGAGGAAATTGAAACACAGAAAGAGGAAATTGAAGCCCAGCTGGACCTTGCCACGCAGCAGAGGGACACCATTGCTTTCCAGAAGGACCAGATCCTCGACAGCATCTATTATGCAGAACGCATCCAGGCAGCCATTCTTCCCACTGACAAGCACCTGTCCGACCACCTGAGCGATCATTTTCTCCTCTTTAAGCCCAGGGATATTGTCAGTGGTGACTTTTACTGGTCCCTTGAGAAGAATAAAAAACTGCTGGTAGCCGCAGCCGACTGTACGGGCCATGGGGTACCAGGGGCCTTTTTAAGCATGCTGGGGATCTCTTCCATGAATGAGATCGTGAACCGGAACCAGATTCTCAAGCCCGAAGAGATTCTGCAGGAACTCAGGAGCATCCTGATCAGGTCTTTGCACCAGACCGGAACCCGGGGGGAGGCACAGGATGGCATTGAAATCGCCTTGTGCGTGATAGACCTGGAGAAGAATGTCCTGGAATTTGCAGGTGCCAACCGGCCGTTGTACTTGATCCGTGAGGGCCAGGTCCGGATCATCCGGCCCGACCGGATGCCCATTGGCATATACGGACAGGAAACGGCCCCCTTCACCAGGCACGAGCTTGAACTTCAAAAAGGGGATAGTCTTTACCTGTTCTCAGACGGGTATGTGGATCAATTGGGCGGGCCCAAGCGCAAAACATTTCGTGTGAAAAGATTCAGAGAGCTGTTGTTGGGCATCCAGGATCAATCCATGGAGGCCCAGAAAAAAATACTCCTCAAGAAACTGAAAGATTGGCAGGGCGATGTGGAACAGATTGATGATATCCTGGTGATGGGCATCAGGTTATAAAAGCCATTGTATCAATTGTCGCTGATTACGTATTCAAATTTTAATTTCGACATCCTGGACATCTCTTCCCCTACCTCGAGCATGTCCTCATCATCCTCTTCGTAGTACCACTTGATATCCAGTTTTACACCCAGGGAATTCAGGGCATGGATTTGCGAACGTGCTACGCGTGAGTGCATGATGTCACCAACAATAGCGACACGCAGTGCAGTAAAATCCGGTTTGTGTTTGCGGATAGTAAACGCATCTAGCATCGCCTGGGTAGGGTGGGCATGACGACCATCACCGGCATTAATCACGCTGATGTGTGGAGCCACATGCTGGGCAATAAAA
>CBDTYO010000112.1:0-10632 GCA_965364615.1 uncultured Bacteroidia bacterium | reverse complement strand
ATGGTCCTTTTGAACACAAAGTTCCACTGCACCTCCCAGTTGATCCTCTTGAATATGCGGGCAAAATCCACCGGCCTGAAAAATCCCTGAAGGGTACCGCCGTTTTCAAGAATATGCATGTCGGTGATCTTGTGGAAAGTCATCATGACCGGGGCATAGAACAGGGTCAGGGCCGTGGATATGCTAAAGGAAACCAGTACTTTTCTCCAGCTAAGCCCGTTATGCAGGACCGCGCTGGCATTTTTCAGTCCCACCTTCTCAAGCAAAACAGGCGTTCCAGAGGCAAAAATGGCAAAGGCCATGTAAATGGTCATTCCCAGAAATCCCCATACCAGGGCCCGGGGGATCAGTCCGAATCCATGCTGGTGGTAACGGCCGGTTTTGATCCTGAGCCCGATGACCTCTCCCAGGGTGGCCAGGAGTGCGAACTTGAAAAAGCTCATCACAAGCCCATGCTCCAGGTTGAATTGATAATAAGCCTCAAACAAGGGATCGAACAGGAAAAACGGGAGCAGGAAACAGAGCAGGGCCCCTGCAAAAAGGAGGTCATTTCGAACACGCATATGGGTTACTTTTACGCCAGGCAAGATACATATTTAAACCCTGAACCAAACCTGTTTGGGTGCTACATGAATGGTCCTTACGGGCTCAACAGTCTGAGCCTGGAAAAGCTTCGCAATACCATGCCGCTTGCTCCCATGACCGGCGTGGAAAAACATCCCTCTCCCAGTTCCTGAATGCCCAGCAATTCATATTCCTCACTGGCCCGGATGGCCATGAACTTGCCTGCTTTGCTCAGGATATAGAGGATTCCGTTTACACAGACAGGAGATCCGTAGAGCGGTCCCGCGGGTCGTTCTTTCCAGATCAGTTCCCCGGTGGCAAACCGGACACAGGCCACCGATCCGTTGTCGAGGCACAGAAAAAGCAGGTCTTCGAATACAAGGGGAGTGGGCACATAGGGGGAAAGATTGGGCGGCAGGGTATAGCGGGGTTCCGGGGCCACTTCATGGGAATTCAGATCCACCTCCAGGGCCATCGCCTGGCCTTTGCGGCATCCCAAAACCAAGCCTTGGGAAAAGACCGGAGAGGCCACCACCCGGTGGGTCAGCAGTCCCTTGTTCTCCCACAATACCTGACCGTTTTCCGGATCTACCCCCGTAAAACCATGGGCCTCGCTGGTGTAGATCAGTTGTGATTCGTTCCTGTCATTTTGCACCAATAAGGGGGTAGAAAATGAGTTGCGTTGAGAGATTTCCCGCTCCAGTTCCCAGGCGGTTTTTCCAGTGACCTTATCCACAGCCACCCAGGTACTCCTGAAGGAACTGCCTTCCTCCTGTTCGCGGGTAAATACCACATATTTGTCCGTAAGCACCAGGGAACTTCCTCCCCCATGCTTGGCCTCAATCCCCCCGAATTCCGAATCCCACTGAAGTTCCCCCTGATGAGAAAGTGCCATCAGGCGTGTTTTTTCCCGGGTATACCAGATCACATAGAGCTGAGATTCATCCACTGCCGGAGTGACCGAAGCCTGGTTGTTGTCCACATGCATGGTCAGATCGCCCACCTCAAATTCTTTCTGCCAAAGTATCTTTCCTTCCAGCTCATCCACCGCCATCACATGACCCAGGTCCTGTCCGTCGTCCGCACTGGTCACAAAAATCGTGCTTCCCCAAACCACGGGAGAGGAATGACCCACACCGGGCAGGGCAATGTCCCACTGGTATTGAGAAGCATCCCAGTTTCCCTGCTTGTCCACACGCGATTCCATTCCCATGCCGTCGGTTCCCCGGAACCTGGTCCAGGCCCCGGTTCCTGCTTCCTGGGCATGACAGTTGGCCGCAATAAATAGTAACAGCCATATACCAAGGCCAAACCATGTTTTTGTCTTCATGCTGCAAAATATCAAAATAGAATGATTCTCAAAAGAACAGTCAAATTTTCCTACCTTGTCTTCCATGATCACCCACTACAGAAATGCCATTTTTTCACTGGTGCTCCTGGGGTTCCTGCTCCCGTCACCGGCTCTCCCCGCACAGGAGATTTATTCCAACGAACATGTGAAGGTGATCAGGCTGAGCAACCAGGCTTACCTACTCACCCAGGAACAGGATTACCCTGCCAATTGCCTGGTCATCGCCGGGAAAGACCGACTGATGCTGATCGATACCGGATTGGGGGAATTGGGAGAGTCCCTGCTGGATGCACTTGAGGTCCTGGGCAAGCCCGTGAAGGTCATTGTAAATTCCCATGGCCATGAGGATCACCTGGGAGGGAATTCCCTGTTTGACCGGGATGTATTGGTCATCGGGCATGGACACTGCCGGGAGTCCCAAGTACAATCCGGTCAAAGGTTCCAGGACATTGAGAAGAACCCCACCTATGATTTCGAAGGGAACCCGGTTTTCTTCATCCCATACACTGGAGGCCATTCCCAATGTGATATTCTCACCTTCATTCCCCATTTGAACCTGGCTCACCTGGGTGATCTGTTCTTATCGGAATCCTTTCCCCTGGTAATCATTGAATCCGGTTCCAAGGTTGAAACACTGATGCTCCATTTGAACGAGATCTTTCAATCACTCCCCGACAACACCACCCTGGTACCCGGTCATGGCAAAGTCACCAGCATGGAGTATTTCGGAGGGTATATCGGCCTGATGGAGGAAAGCATCGAGCTGGTCAGAAAAAAAATGAAATCCGGATGGTCCCTCCAGAGAATCCAGGAGGAAGATGTACTGAAAAAGTATGAGAAAATGGGTCAGTTTTTTCCTTTCATCACCAAGGACAGCTGGATTGAGCAAATTTACCTCAGTTACAGCCAGTAAGTCCCATCGCCTCGAAGGGGCCTGAGGAACTTATTTTCCACCACCCATGGTTTTGGGCCAAATTTTTACTTATTTAGACTTCTGACACATTGAGCAGACCGTTCAATCCACATTCCAATAATCCCATTCAGCCATGAGCAAAAGCGTTTGCCTGCTACTCTTGTTTTTTGTTTCAAGTCCATTGTGGTCCCAGGTGCATTGGGAAACCATGGTGAAAGCCGATGAATCCTGGAACTACCTCATCGGGGATTCCCAGCCGCCTTCCGATTGGTATAGCCCCGGATTTGACGACTCATCGTGGCCAAGTGCCAGGGGCAGTTTTGGTTTTGGAGACGGGGATGACACCACGGTGCTATCCATTTCCCACTCCTTGTATATCAGGAAAGCCTTCACCATTGCAGATCGGTCCGTCATGGACAGCCTGATCCTGGATATTGACTATGACGATGCCTTTGCCGCCTATCTGAATGGTTCGGTGGTGGCCAGGTCATTCAATGTGGAAACCGACTTTCCCCCCTATGATTACACGCCCACCATCGACCAGGAAGCGCGCATGTACCAGGGCGGACAACCTTCACGGATCGCCCTACCCAGGGACCTCCTGCAGGATGGAGAGAACATCCTGGCCATCCAGGGCATCAACATGGGTCCCGCCTCCAGTGACTTTTCCCTGGCTCCCTTTCTCCAGGTCAAGCTGGATGCTGCGGGCATCCTGTATTTTGAGGTCCCGGACTGGTTTGTGGATCCCGATGCCGTTTTTGAAAGCAATCTGCCCATCATCGCCATTGAAACGGTGAATGGCCAGGCCATACCCGATGAACCCAAAATAACTGCCCACATGGGCATCATAGACAACGCGGGGGGTACCAATGAATATCCTGGCGGGATCTTCAATGATTACGACGGGAAAATAGGGATTGAGCTCCGGGGCGCCTCTTCTTCCATGTTTGACAAGAAGGGATACGGACTGGAGACCCGGCTGGAAAGCGGGGAAAACAACAATGTTCCACTGCTGGGAATGCCAATGGAAAATGATTGGGTACTGCATGGTCCCTACTCCGATAAGTCTTTGATCAGAAATGTGCTTGCCTACCATTTCGCTGCAGAGATGGGCCAGTATGCTCCCCGGACCAGACTTTGTGAACTATTTGTAAACCACACTTATTCAGGAGTTTATGTGCTCACAGAGAAGATCAAAAAAGATACTTTCAGGGTCGATGTGGGAAAACTGGAACCCCATGAAATATCCGGCAGGGATCTGACAGGAGGGTATATTTTTAAACTGGACAAGGGAGATGAGCCCCACTGGGTATCCCCTTACCCTTCACTCAATGACAACGAAATCCGGTTCCTGTACCATTATCCTGATCCAGACCTGATGCCGCTTGCTCAGCAGGAGTACATCAAGAATTTTGTGACCGCCTTCGAAGATGCCCTGGCAGGAGAGCACTTTTATGATCCGGTGCTGGGGTACAAGCCTTACATAGATGAACAGTCGTTTGTGGATTTTTACCTGGTGAATGAACTCACCAAAAATGTGGATGCCTACCGAATAAGCACCTTTCTTCATAAGGACAAGGATAAGCTGGACAGGGTGAGCCCCCTCAGGGCAGGACCGGTTTGGGATTTCAACCTGGGCTTTGGCAATGCCGATTACTACGATGCATCCCTTACCACTGGCTGGCAAAGCAATCATCCGGCAGATTACTGGTCCACGCCATTCTGGTGGAACAGGCTGAAAGAGGACCCGGATTACTTCAACCTGCTGGTGGATAGCTGGACCGGATACAGGAATACGATTTTGTCCGACACCCGGGTGAATGCGGTCATTGATTCGCTGACCACCCTGCTGGCCGATGCCCAGCAACGGAATTTTAATGCCTTCCCCATTTTAAGCCAGTATGTCTGGCCCAACAATTATGTGGGGGGAAGCTATGAAAATGAAATCAGCTACCTGAAGAACTGGATCTCTGAACGCATGGCCTGGATGGACGAACAGCTTGACTGGTACATGTGGCCTTATTCTGCGCCCGGCCTGAGGGGGACGGAAGGCCTGGACCTGGAGGTGTATCCAAATCCGGTGGTCAGCGAGCTCTACCTGCACCTGGATGTAAAGCAGGCTTCAGAACTCCGGGTGGAAGTGATGAATGTGCTTGGACAACTAAGTTACCGTTCAGATTTCCCTTTACACCCCGGAGCCCAAACTTTGTATTTTGATGACAGTTTCGTTTTCCAGGCCATGCCTGAACCCGGATTGTATTACCTCAACATTTACCTGGATGGAGTGTTTGTTGAAGCCCGAAAAATTGTGAAGCAATGACCGTCCAGCTATAGATGAAAACCCAGCTACAGCTGAAGATTGACTTTCTTCTTCGGGTAATTCTTATACTGGATCAAAAAGCCCAGGCAACCGACATTCTCCTCGATCTCCTGAGAAGTTGACAGCCTGGCCAGCACATTCACCTTAATGATCAATGACTTGGTAACGTCGAATCCCAGACCCAGCGACTCCAGAAACTCATCTTCCTGATTGTCGTAGAGTACTTCCTGGGTTTGCTGGTCGATCAGCACAAAGTGAACGGGATATAATTTCCGGTGGGTGCAAAAAGACAGGATGTAATCTTTCTGACCATAGAATACCACGTTCATTTCCACGGTATCCTTGGGACTGATCCGGGAGGAATGGGATTGACTGTAGGATTTGTATCCCCTCTGAAGATCGAAACGGCAATCACCTTCAATGTGGTGCATGTCACAATCCTGAGACATTAACTCAACGGGAAGGATCAGACAAAGAATGACGAGCAATTGTATATTTCTCATAGGTTTCATGGCTTCCAGGATTTAATTTGTTCCGTTAACAATGTTATTTCTCAATTCGATCACCGCAGCCTTCAACGTCACAAATTCATCTTCTGTCATGCTTGGCTGGCTTGATTCGCTCGATCGCTTGCCTCCTTGATGGTTACTCCCCCGGAACCGGCCTTGATGCCATCATATATTTTCTTGATCCTGTCCAGGTCCATGATGGTGGATACCACCACGGGATCATCGCTTTCGATGCTTGTCGCAAACATCATGAAGTTCTCAATGGTGTATTTCTGATCAGCCAGGTGTTGGGTCAGAAGATCGGCTGTCTGGAAATCATCAATCATATGTACCGCAAAGAACAGGCTCTCAATCAAAGCACCGGCGGAAAGCATCACCACCGCATTGGAACGGTCATTTCTTTCACAGAAACTGAGGATGTTCATGAAGGCATCGTTGGAAATGTTGTACAGAGAATCAAGGTATTCCACATTCTCCCGGGCTTTTTCCACCATGGATTCATCCACTGCCTCATTGATATTGATCTCTTCAGCCAGGGATTTTACAGCCTCCAGGTAATCCAGGGCCTCCTCGTGCCTTCCGAAAAGGGCAGCATAGGCAAGGTCGGCCATATATACCCCCAGGTTGGTGGTCTTGGATTTGGAGTCGAGATACTGATCAGCCCTTTCCGTGGGATTCAGCAAGGATCGGTCAAAGGCGGCTTCTGTCATATCTATGACACTTAGCATCTCTGCCGGAGAGGGGTAGAGATGAAACACCTGGTTGAAAGATTCCAATGCCTTTCCGGATTCGCCTTCCATATCCTGTACCAATACAGGGGAGCCTTTCTGACCGGATTGACAGGCCGCAGCCAGAAGCATGACCGCCAGTGTGACCGACGGAACCATGCCTTTTCTTATACGTTTCATAAGGAGTTTCTTTTCGAACAACATTCTAGTTAAAATTCCAAGCAAATCATTTCTCGGAGGCCCTCTTTTTGAGACGACTTCCGCTAAAATTAACAACCTTTTGCAATATGCTGTATCTCAACAAAACATAGAGGATGATGGTCATGATCCAGATAACACCCAGGTTGAAGTAGAGGGTAGGGACATGCTTTTGTCCCAAAATCTTGGAGGAGGCAAAAAAATGCGCCCGTCCCTGCCTGTTGAAAGGATCCATGAACACAGGATCCATTTTCCTAAGCAGTTGATCTTTCTTCTTTATGATCTTGTGCAGGTCATTCCGGTTCAGGACCAGCTGAGCCAGTTTTTCATTGTAGCGGCTCCTCTTCAATTGTATATATTCATCCAATCCGCCTGCCTCATGCATCAGTGAATCGATCAATACGTCCTTTTCACGGGTGAGCCTGTCCCTGTGCACCCGAAGTGCAGACCTGTATTTATTCAGCCAGTCCACCAGTTCATTTCCCCCGGACACAGAGAACTGATCCGGATCCATCAACCCGGAATAAGGAACAGGGGTGGTCAGGCGTATATTGGACAGGCCATGCTCTATGATCCTGAGTTTAGCAGTAAGTTCCTGAGTCCGGGTACCATCCTCCTGCATGGCCATGGCGTCCTCCGTTTCCTGAACGAGGGCCGGCAGAAGGAATTGCATATCGTAATTGATGTTGCTCTCCAGTTTCTCAATCTCAAACAAGGGTTTCTGATAGGCGTTGTTCACAAATTGATTCACTGCCAGGGCCTCATAGGCCCAGCGGCTGGCCATCAACTCTCCGGAGACCGGGACCACCAGATCGGAGGTAAATTTGTAGTGGAGCTTGTCAAATTTCACTATGACCCCGGCCAAAAGTATTTGGGGAACCAGCAAAAATGGAACGATCACATAGATGGCGACGATGGACTTGAGACCATCGGAAATGAGCAGGCCCAGCACATTGGGAAAACAGGATCAACCAGTATGAAAAATACAGTCCTTTGATCTCCATGATGGAGTTGCCTACCCACACAAACATGAGCATCTGAACCCCTGACAGGATGAAAAGCAGGGAAACTTTAGAGAATAGATAGGCCGACCGGCTCAGATTCAGGAATGATTCCCTTTCAAGGATCTTGCGGTCCCGGTGTATCTCTTCGGCAGCAATGATCATGCCCAGAAACAGTGCCACGATCACGCTCATAAACAAATAGGCAGGGAGATTTTCGTTTTGGCTGAATATGTATTGATGGGGGTCATTCTCATGGCCAGAAACATACTTGGAGAAAAAACCCAGAATCAAGGCCAGGATGGGTGCCACCAGGAGTGCGATGGACATGAATTGCCTGTCGGCCAGCTTGGACAAAAGGTTTCTTTTGAAAAAGATCAGGAACTGCCGCAAAGCCCCGGGAATCCTGAATTTCAGGGCGGGAACCGGGATCTTTTCAGATTTCAATACCATCCCTTTCTGGATGTTCTCCTGGTAGTGGGAATACCACTGCTCCGGCGCGTATTTTCGCCTGGAAGTATAGGCCCCGAATTCGTCCACATCCCTGGCTTCCATCACGCTCAATATCTCATCGGGATTTACAGTTCCACACGAATAGCATTCGCTCTCCGAAGCATCTACCCTGCCGGTCAGTTTTTTGAAATAGGTGATGCCGTCAATGGGATTCCCTGAATATACCGGGTAGCCCCCGCGGTCCAGTACGATAAGATGATCGAATTGCTTGAACAGCTCTGAGGAAGGTTGATGAATGGTGCACATCACGAGCTTGCCTTTGAGGGTCTGATCTTTCAACAAACCCACGACATTCTCCGAATCGGTGGAGGATAAACCGGAGGTGGGTTCATCCACAAAGAGCAACTGGGGTTCACGGATTAATTCAAGGGCAATGTTCAAACGTTTCCTCTGACCGCCGCTGATGTATTTATTCAACGGGGATCCTACTTTCAGATCCCGGGCATCATACAGGTCCAGTTCCTTCAGGAGATAGGTGACCGATTTTTCAATCTCCGCTGCACTGCTTCCATCCAGACAGAGTTTGGCATTGAACAGAAGGTTCTGATAGACTGTCAGTTCCTCCACCAGGAGGTCATCCTGAGGCACATAACCAATCATTCCTTCCAGTTCCCTGCTGCGTTTATGCAGGTTCCGGCCATTGATGTAGATCCCCCCCGATGAGGGCTTCAATTCGCCATTCAATACCTTTAAAAGGGTGGATTTGCCCGAACCGCTTCCCCCCATGATTCCCACCAGTTGTCCCGAACTGCCCTGAAAACTGAAGTTTTTGATGCCGTAGGAAGATTTCCTGAAACGGAATTCAATCTCCTTGACCGTGAAATTGACCAGATCATCCTTCGTATCCAGCACGAAACCTGCCACAATATCAGAATAATAGATGGGCGAAATACCTTCGCCCCTGATGGCACCTCCCTTGGGAAATATGGTCTCGTGTTTGGGGAAAATATACTTCTCATTGCACTCCAGCCTGGCTTTTCCCACATACTGGAACAGGTAAATATCTGCCCGCTTTATTCTGAGGACCAGGATCTGGCCCGTAAGTCCGTCCTTTTGAAGATGCCTGATCCCTCCTTCCATGAAGTCAGGATCATCACTGATCACCAGCAAGCGGTCCTTATTGGGGACCTTATAAAATTTATCCTTGATAAAGACTGAACAATTCTCATATTCGTCGTCCGTGATCAACAGGCCACTGGCTATGGTACGGACAGCGTCGGAAATTGAACCTGAAAAACCGCTGCCCTCCATCCCGGCATCAGAGAAATATTTGGCAAAGCGGATCAAACTAAGCAGGATCATGAACCTTTGGGCAATATGCATTTCATCGACGATTTGACCGCATATGCCCATGATTTTTACCGACCAGGCTGAGATTTTCTTTTCCCGTTGGTTTATCTCTTCCGCCTCCATTTCATGGGCATACTTGTCGAAGATAAGCAAGTACTTATCAGCCAATGCTTTACTAAGCTGCCGGGAAAGATAGCTTTCCACAAAACTTCTGGCCAGAAGATACATGCCTCCCCTGTTGATGTTTACCATGATGGCAAACAACCGCATCAGGGAGTTGAGCATGGATTCATTCATGGGAGAAAAGCATTTTCATTCTCCCTTTTCCTTCCTCTGCCCTCTCAAAAATCAAGCGACCCTGATGGGCCTCCATGATCATCTGTGAGACAGCCAGTCCGATGCCCATGGAAAGGTTCAGATTCACGTTCTCTGTGGAAAATTGTCTGGTCAGCAGGTCAGATACGGCGTCGTTATAATTCTTCCCTCCATCTTCGACCTGGCATTCCAGCACACCATTCTGATTAAACACAGAAACCGCGATCTTATCACTGCTGTCGGTGTGCTCCCTGGCGAAGTGCACGAGGTTCACCAGACTGCCGACGAGCAAGTCGGAATCTCCCTCTACCTGCTTATCCACAGAATCAGGATCAATTTCCAGGCTGATGCCCTGCTCCTTCAGATCTTCTTTGGTTTCAATGGCAGCAAACTGGATCACCTGCTTGAGGGATACTTCTTTCTTTTCCAGGGTAAATCCCGGAGATTTCAGGGTGGAGATCTGGCGGGCCAGCATGGAGAATTGATCGAGTTTCAATACGGAATCATCCAGAATATTGACCACCTCGGATAGTTCATCCCCTTCAATCTTGTTCTTGAGCAGGTGCAATGTACCCATGATCCGGTTCAACGGATGGGTGATCTCATTGATGATCGCACTGATGATCTCAGACTTTAATCCATCCAGATTCAGCAACTCTGCATTGACCTTTTCAAGTTCCTCAAGAATCTGTTGATTCTTTTTTCGAAGGTGGTAGTTTTCAATGGAACTGCTGATGGAGGCCCTGACTTCGTCTGATTTTAGCGGCTTTTTGATGTAACCATGGACACGTCCCACATTGACCGCCTCAATGACGGTTTCAGTGTCTGTGAAAGCGGTGAGCAGGTATCTTCGAATGTCGGGGTATTTTTCCGCAACAATCTCCAGCAGCTCTGTTCCGGACATTTTGGGCATTCGCTGGTCAGTGATAA
>CBDTYO010000111.1:0-10779 GCA_965364615.1 uncultured Bacteroidia bacterium | reverse complement strand
TGATATAAACTGTTTTCTGGGACATGTCCCGGGAGTGTTTTTCCAGCACCTCCTCGAGGTGTTGGGTTTTGATTTGATCTTTCATGGTGTTTTCTTGCTTAGTGGTTTATTTATATACAATGTTCTCAGCAAAATGTTGAAAAAGACTTGACGGGATTCACAGGATCCTTTCATGATTTTCTATGCCATGCAGGTTGCACATTAGAATGCACGGCATATTTATACGTGGTCCGACGGTGATTGCTAACTGTGAATTTATACAAAGATCAACAAAGCTTCTGAAGGGGAAAGATTTATCATTAAATTTAGGAATGTATGACAGTCAATATTTTTGATGGACTCTGTACCGGCATCATTACCTGATTTTTATGTGGATGCTCTTCCTGCTGTTTCAAATACGCTTCGAATCGGAAGGCTCAGGCATATAGACATTGATACCCGCGCCCATCACGTATTTACCTGGTTAAGTCAGCTCCGTGTTGCTCCCTACAGTTACGATTACCTGGATAACCGTGGTCGCAGGTCGCCTTATTTCATTGTGAAGAACTTGCCTCCTCTCAGAATCAATACCCATTGTCTGCTGGCATTTCATGTGTATGCATTTGAAGAAAACGCTTTCCTGGTATGCCGATTCTGTGAACCGATAAACCCTCCGCTTGACCATTTTATCAAGGGACTGTATATCGAATATCATCTTGAGGAACGCGGAGATATGACCCATTTGTGGTGTAAGGTGCTTGGTTTTGTAAACAGGGGGATCGTATCAAGGACAGCTTTCTCAATGATCTGCGGCATCAACAGAATCATGATGACCCGTCAGTTGCAGGTAATAAAGAAACTATCAGAAAAACTGGCTGCCGGAAGTATTGAAACCAACGAATATCCGCTCGACAAATGGTACATTAAATCAGGGTTGCACTGGTGGATCTTTTGTCGGCGTCACCATTGCCCGGCCTTGGTGCAAAAAAGGACCTGACTGTGACAGGTTCGATGCATGAATTGCTGGCAGTCTGACCGATGGGTCGGCTAAGAAATCTTTTTATAATTGAATTCACCCAGAATAATAGGCACAGCTACCTTAAGCATTACAGTGTAGATCAAGAATCCTATGGAAAAGATTCCCATGGTAATCAAGATCTCTGATAATGACGGGAAATATTCATATATTTCACCAAGGGTATCCGGTGTAAAGCCAGGAATAATCAGTCCGATGCCTTTTTCAATATATACGCCAAAATAGATCAGTACAGCGCCAATATTGAGGGTAACGAAATTCTTCCGAGTAGCTGGGACCAGGAACAGAACAAAAGCAATCACATCGAACAGGAGTGCTGTCCATCCAAAAGGCACGATGGTATTGTGTTCGCCAATTCCAAAATAGAGGTAATCAGTAAAAACCCGGTGTTCCGTATTTGAATAGGCCTCTTTAAATACTTCAGCTCCCGTTAGAAAAAGATTAAAGAACATGGTATAGGCCATTAATTCGGCAAGTGTCCAGATCGCACGGTCTTCAATATGCAGTTTTGTGGTTTTCCGCAACACCTGGAATAGTATAATCATAATTGCCGGGCCCGAACAAAATGCCGAAGCAAGAAATTTTGGAGCCAATATCGCGCTGTTCCAAAAGGGTCTGGCTGCAATTCCGTTATAAAGAAATGCGGTAATGGTGTGGATGGCAATACCTGCTGGGATCGATAGTAAAATTAAAGGGACTACATATTTTTTGCTGTAATCTTTTATTTTAAAAGCCCGGAACAGGATATGAGTTACAATGACGAAATTTAATATCAGGTAAAATGTTAAAGCCACAGAATCCCATGCCAGTATGGATTGTCCGAGCCGAAGTTTTCCGACAACTGGGATCATATGCCATAGCCTTCCAGGCTGCCCCATGTCAACGATAATGAACAGAACACACATGACAATGGCACTGATGGCCAGCAGTTCACCCAGGATCACGATCTCTTTCAAAGGCTTCCAATTATAAATATAGGCAGGTATCACAAGCATGATGGCAGCAGCAGCAATACCTACCATGAATGTGAAATTACCTATATAAAAGCCCCAGGATACCTGATCGCGCATGGAAGTAGTGATCAGCCCATCCGCAGCCTGATGGGTGTAGCTGACAATTCCTGCAATTATAAATACAAGGAGGACGGCGATCCAGGACCAGTAAAATTTTGATCCTCTGAAAATCAGTTTGATACTGCCTAGTATGAATTCCTTCAGGTGCATAGTGATTTTCCGGATTTAGGTGCCATAGAAATAATAAAACCTTGGTTGTGTGTTTAACTCTTCTTTGAATATGAATACCCGCTTATTTTTCATTATCATGCGTATTTCACTTTGCTCATCCAGAAGATTTCCAAACTTCCTTGAACCAGTAGGACAAATTTCTAAGCAGGCAGGATATTTCCCATTTCTGACACGCTGTATGCAAAAAGTGCATTTCTCAACAACTCCTTTCATCTTAGGCCTGTTTCCTAAGTATTCGGTATCTGGATTAATTTCATCCACAGGAAGATAGGGTTCTGACCAGTTAAACTTTCTGGCACTATAAGGGCATGCAGCCATGCAGTTGCGGCACCCGATACACCAATTATAATCCACCACAACGATTCCGTCAGGCTCTTCCCAGGTAGCCTTTACAGGACATACCTTCACACAGGGGGCATTCCTGCACTGCTGACATTGCACGGGCATGTAAAAGTGACCTTCCTCAGGAACCTGTTCAGGGTTATAATAGGCGTTTGCATGCAACACATCCACCCCCTTATCTTTTTCCATCTCAAGCACCGTGATATAGTGAACCTCAGGATTTCTTGAAAGATTGTTTTCTTTCACACATGCATATACACACTGTCGACAGCCTATGCATTTGGAAAGATCAAGTCCATAACCGAAAATGACGTTCTCCATGGGCAGAGTGGAACTCACCTCAATATCGGTGTTGTATTTTTCTTTGTATTCTCGTTCAAGGCGCTCCAAAACCTCATTCATCTCATTTTCATCCAACTCCTTGAAATGTTCCTGGAAGAATGCTTCCAACCGATCACTGTTGCAAGATGACAGGACCGATAAACTGGCCATGGAGGCTGATCCCACAGCCATCCATTTCATGAAATCACGCCGATCAATGTTTCTATGGGGATGCCGGATTGTTTTCCTGTCTTTCATAGATAGAATCAATGTAAATATTTTCGGGTTTTCTCGGAACCGGTAAAGGTTTCATGCCTTTAAACTTTGGAGCATGGGGATCGTGACAATGCACGCATAGCAGATATTGCTTGTTCCCGTTCCATTCTCCGGTACGCTTTCCATGGATTCCGATTCTCCAATCCCGGTATTTGGGACCATGGCACTGCCCGCATAATTTGTAGGATTCATTGAATCCCAGCAGCTTTCCCCCCGCAAGAACTAAAGAATCCCGATCGAAGGTATTATGACAGGCCAGGCACCACCTGTTTTCAGAATCATGGTCGAACACAATATCATCATGCATATCGACGAGCTGACGTCTTTGAGGATTCGGTATCAATTCACTGTGGCAGTCACTGCAGGGAAAATAATCCAGGGTAACAGCTTCAACCGGTATCAATAAGGTTGAATCGTTGAGAAGGTCGGTGCTTGCAGTTTGTGCTACCGATGAATCCTGGAATTCCTCTGTATCTCTTCTACATCCTGAAAATTCAACAAGCAGAATGCAACCTATAATGCAGAGGGGAATATGTTTCATTACTTAAGTGCTTAATGTATTATTCTAAATTTATATCAAAATAACATATATACATCGAAGTCAGCCTCCAGATATCAAAATCCAGAATAATTCCATATAACTATTCAGGCAACAAGGACTCACCCAATTGTTTCCTTTCATCGGGTTTGGTTTTCAGCAAAATCCATCCTGTTTGCTAACCGATCTCCCCGTCCCTAAACACATCAACCCCTGTAACCAAATCTATACTATCATGAAATACGGAATAAACAGAGTCAACCTTGTTGGAAATGTGGGTGTTACCTTATGGTATAGGTTCAGTTTTTAGAATAAAATGAGGAGAATATTTCCAATTATATGGGCGAAATATTCTGGAAGGAGGTATTACCTAAGCTTTTTGACGGGTGGCTTGAGTAACCAGGTTTCTTAAAAACCATGCAATAACAATTCCTTCCACAATTGATCCAACCAATAGAACAGCCAATTCAAGTAAATTCAGTATCAAAGGTTCATTAAGCAAAGTGTGGTAAATAAACCACTCTTGGAAGACCCAGTATAACAGCCATATCGTAAATCCCCAAAATATTCCTTTATGAATCCAGGTTTTTCCAGGGATAGATTGAATAAACAGTGTGTAAAACCATGCATGTGCTATACTCAATACAATCATACCAGCAATAGACTTAAATAGGTCTCTTTCCGGTGTTATGTCAATAAATAGTTGACTCTGGATTGCAGGATCATAGAGAATTGAGTTGATAGGAGGGCTCATAAACAATCCACCCATAATACCTTCACCAATAAACCCACCAATTAATCCGGCTAGAATTATCCTAATATTCTTATTCATATTCATTGTGGTCTGTCTAAGTACAATCGAAAGTTTATCTCTGTTTGTACACTGAAACCTTACTATCCAACAGAATTAGTCAGGGATTCCGCAATATTCCAAACTTGCTTTCGTATATGTATATCTTGCCAATAATTGGTGAGAGGTTTTTCCTGCTTTTCCTTGAATACTTTCCCATTCTTATCTTCTGCATTTTCAGAGGTAAGGTGATAGAGAATATTCCCGGCTGCTTTCTCAACAGGAGCTGAAAACAAATTTTTAAAGAAACCGGCTACCGGCATATCTCTAACGAGATCAGATTTAAACGGACCGGGATCAATCATGGTTATCGTTATTCCATTTCTTTCTGGTCTCCGAGAAAGCTCAATTGTTGAGAACAACAGACATAACTTGGTTTTAAAAAAACAGTCATACATGCTGTAATTCGTGGAAAACTGTAAGTCATCCATATCTAACCTTAATTTATCAGAAGGTCTGCCATTGTTTATGATAAAGGGTGTTGAACTCTTTTTCAATAAGTCAAGTAATGAATTCATTAGAATAAAAGGACCAAGAAAGTTAACCTGGAACATCATCTCAATGCCATCATCCGTAATGGTACGCTTCTGTTTCATTACTGCTGCATTGTTATACAGAAGATCAAGTTTTGAATATTTCGCTTTTAACTCATTGATAAAATCTTGAATAGATTTCATTGAAGCTAAATCACAAATCATCAGTGTAGTCAAAGCATTCGGTATTTCTCTTTCAATATTAATAACCGCTTCTTCCCCTTTGTTTTTGTTTCGACATACCAAGATTGTATGAGCTCCAAGAGCAGCAAAGTGTTTGGCAATGGCAAACCCTAACCCTGAACTTGCTCCGGTGACGATGCATTTTTTTTCATTTAATTCCATACTAACCTTTTTGAAAGTTCAGAATCCCATATGTAATCATTGGCTCTTTAACTCATTATCTATCATGTAGTTCTCTCAATAATTAGAGATTTTCAGCCGCTTTACCTGTTATACTAAATTACTAAAGAACAAGACCTAAGTCAAATATTTCGGAATTCCAAAATACTGACTGATCGATCTCGCCACCCTTTATCACATGAACCTCTCTTAGTAAATCGTAAGCACTATGAAATAATAGTTTCCAGAGTTACACTGATTGGAAATGTGCGTGTTACCTTCTTGTGTAGGGTAAATTTATTGAAGTTATTAATACCGAGAACCTAAGAAATGATGACAGGAGTGGCCGCTTAGCCTTATTTTTGGACTCGGTTGTTGTTGTAGATCAATCAGATTCCGTAAAACTTGTCTATGATCCCTTTTATTTCGTCGCGGTTGTATTTTAGTCCCCTGCATACATAGATACGGATTCCGGAATTCTGATAATCCAGTGAATATTTATTCTCTATAAGAGTAACCTCCTCCACAGAGTCGAAAAACTGATACCAGAATGCTGAGGTCAGATTTATTTCCCCGGTAGTAATGTAAACAGAGGATTTATCGAGGGCTGGCATCCAGTCATGATAACAACCCATATGACTGATCGCAGTCGGGAATCCAAATTCTTCCCTGTATAGATCTGAGATCCCAGCATAACCATAATGTTTTCCCCAGATGACACAATTTGCTTTTTCTTCATCAGGTAGGCTTTCTATTGTCTCCTGAAAAGCATCAAGGACTCTTGGCCAAAGCGCCCTGGTGTGGAACTGATCAAAGAAGATAGGTGTCCTGCCATCCTCAGTTTCAGGGACCTTATACAATTTCACATATTTTTCAGGAGTAAAGAAGGGTACACCGTGGGGCAGCAGTACCAGCCCTGATCCCAATAGTCCCAGGATAACAGGCACAAGCACCCATTGTTGCAGCAATACCAACCTCTCAATCCATAAGGCCCCAAAACAAATGCCAGTCAGTATTACCGGAGCTATATAGTAGAATTTCCCGTTGGCAATCAGGATCAACAGTAATTGAAGAATTAGTGCGTATCCTATCAATTTCAATGGCTTGTGAGACTTGTGAAAGGCTGTCAGTAATAACCCGGCGAAACTTATTGCGAGTACCGCCGGATTGAAATATTTAATAATCAGTGCAAACTCATCCCAAAGGTTGGAAGTGTTAAGGTCTGTATCCATCAGTGCATTGAAATGACCGAGCACCGGGAATCCATGAATTATCTGCCAGAGCAAGTTGGGGGAAATGATCAGGACAAATAGGACCACTGCCTGCCAGAAAGCCTTTTTACGTAACAAAGCCCTGTCGAGCAGAAGGATGCAGATTCCAAGTGATAGAATAAAAAATCCAATAAGATATTTTGTCAGGAATCCCAATCCCACCGAAATGGCTAATAAATAGAGATATCTATCCTCTTTCTCATGGTAGTAAAATATGAGGTAGTAGGCGGCCAGTAAATGGAAAAATTGACTGAATCCCACAGGAAGGAACAACATATGACTGGCGCCAAATAATGGGGATACCAGGATGCACAACAATGCAATTAATACTGCTTTCCATTTTCCTCCCAGTTTGGTAACAATCATAGTTGTTAATAACATACTGGCAATCCCTGAGAGGTGTATGAAAAACCGGTTTACAAAAAGAGATTCAGACTGTAAAAGATTCTGTATCCAGGCAAGCATGCCAATCATTGGAGGAAAATCAGCATAACCGAATGCCAGGTGGTTCCCTGCTTCGATATGCAGTAATTCATCCCAATGATAGCCAGATTTTAAGTCGGCGATGACATACAAAATGATTTTAAGGCATATTAGGATCAGGGTAACGACGCCTTCTTTTGATCTTAGGGACATATAAAATAGATTGTCCTTCAAATATAAGCTCTCACTCTGAAGTTTGATACTCCCTTAGGCATCATCCTGAAAATAAAAAATCATCGACCGAGCTCATTTCCTCACAACATTACCCCCCGCAAGCAGGCACCTCTCTTTGATAGATGTAATAGTTTCTATTTGATTAGCTGATATTCTTCGCCTATATCACATGAACAACTGCAATCAAATCAAATATGCGATGAAATATGGAGTAAACAGGGTCACGCTCGTGAGAAATGTGAGTATTCCCTTATAGCTTAGGGTTAAATTGCGGTTTATACCGAATGGATTCCCTAAATCTCACATTACAGGATGAGAAGTTTTATGAATTTTGGTATGTGACCGAAGTGAGTGGTCTGCTTTACTACCTATTCTATTGCAACAAAAAAAACGCCTTTGGAAGAATCATACTCCAAGGGCGTTCTTAATTGAATTGATCAGCTGGATATTACCTCCTGCTTACTCTTTTATGAGGTCAGCTGCCATTTTTATGTTCTCTTTCAGTTGTTCGGCGATTTCCTTGTTTCCATCCGCGTCATTCGGGTTGATTTCGATGGTACCATTCTGGTTTCCATCAACAGCCTGGGAAAGGTCTATGTTATGGACAGAGGAAAGAAGATGATCTATATTGAAACGAACCACGACACTGACCATATTATCCGCAACAGTGATTCCTTCCGTATTTTCCACATCAAAATTTTCACTTGTGTCATGCCAGAATTCGAAAGGAACACCGTCAATGGTCCCGGACATAAATATCGACCTGTCATACATGGGATGGGACTGGTCCCGATCGCGTGATTTGTGAAGCTTGAATCTCAATACTTTATAGGTTCCAGCCTGAACAGGTGTTTCTCCTATTGTCTGACTCAAAGCATCCGTTTCACTCATCATATCAACATCATAGGGTCCCCTGAACTGAACTTCGGTGGAATCAAGGTCACTTTCATCCTGTTTAAATTCCACATCCCGGATGGACAATCTGAAATCATTGATGTCAACCTCAGCCAAAGCATGTTTCTGGGTCGACTTCAGGTTAGTGTTCACGCCTGATAAAGTAAGCTGAATGCTGCTTTCTTCCTTCTCACAAGATAAAAGAACAAGAAGTGCGCCTAAAATGATTGCAATCTTCCTCATTTTCGATGGTTATTGGTTATGTTATCGTGTTGAACGTATTAATATCAGTCAGGTTGCATCTATTCAGTTTTTAACAGCTCTTTAACGTTCTGAGAAATTCTGTTTGGGAAAGCCATCATTAATTTGCAGCCCCAAGGTCTTGATTCTTTTCAATTAACAAGTGTGAATAATGTAGATTTAAAGCTTCCAAGGCCAGGAATCAACGGAGTGAACAGAGTGACCCTTGTTAGGGTGTAGTTAACTTGTAATGACTCCGAATTTTCAGGTAAATCTATACGATCCGGAAGATCTGCAGAAATGCTTAGGTTTGGCATGCATATTCCGGATCAAGGAAATCGGGATAACTTTTTAACACGATGCTGTATACTTGTATTTATGGAATCTGAACTTAAACGAGCTACTGTTTACTTGGATCCTAAGATCCATAGAGCGTTGAGGATTAAAGCTATACAGCTGTTAAGATCCATTCCATACCTGGTAAATGAGGCTAGTCGGCACTCCCTGGCTGAGGACTTTGACGATCTTGAAGCTTTTAAGAGCCGCCTTAACGAACCCAACTTGGATTTTGAATATGTCCTGAAAAATTAAGCCGGGATGCTCGTAGCATCTCCTTGCAGTCTTATTCCCCAAACATGTTTAACGCGAAAAACAGTTCATTCACCTGATCGTCATTTGGGGATCCATCGCTGTATATTGAATCATCGAGCTTTCCGGAATAACCCAGGATTGCACCTTTTAAATTCACTCCAGTAAAAAGTCCTTTTTTAAGGTGATAGGAGTAGATTCTTGTCTCTGATTCATATTCTGTAACTGAAAAAGAGACATCGCCATCAGGTCCTGCTACAATCCCGACATCACCACCCAGGGTAATGGATGAATGATCAAGGCCAATCAGATCATTCTTGTTTTTGATGAGAAGAACGATATCTGAAGTCTGAGGTCCTATCTTGAATCCCAGGCTTCCTTCGCGCAGTGTCACAAAGAAAGGATTGCTCGATACCCCATCCTCATTATAGATCAACGCTATACCTTTTCCCCCGGCCCCATTAAAAGCTCCGGCAGCAACCTGGCATGCTCGTGGGAAAATTACAATTGCTTCCGATTGATTTAGCAGGCTTTCAGGAATGCCGTTTCCCGGATTTCCAAATACATTGTTCAGCGTGATAACAGCCATTTCGAGAATATGGGTGGCCTTGTTTGTTTCAGCTGGTTTACTATCCTCATCCGGTGCTGCAGCCGACAAAGTTCCAACTGAAACTGCCAAGACTGAAATTGCCAGGATACGCAATGTTATTTTCATGATTTCTGCAATATTATTTCATAATAGCCTCCATTGAATGGAGTTGTAACTACTTATCAAAACTAAGCTTGATTATGAGCATATAACAGGGTAAATAGGTAAATCAAAGAAATAACTCGGTGAATTTACACATTGGATTGGCAGCTGGCGCTCCCGGGGATTATGCGCATTACAAAAACGTTTTTCCTGGCCTGTACTTCGCATCACAACGGTTTCCACATCTCCTTCCTGACTTTGTGTTGGCAGATACCGGTAGTTCCCGTATTCTTACCGAATTCCTGGATAATATTCGCCTGCTCAGAATACATTTTGAACAGTGAAATGATGTTTCAACATCAATAGAATCATCTGAAAGGAATACAAACCCCAGATCCACAAATCTGTCGATATATACCTCTTATTTAAAAGGACCGAACCCTTTCAAAATTGGACGAAATTGGATATCTTACAGGTTCCCATAACTCTGACAGGCTCTGAAAAAGCCTGAAACTCTATGAAGGGTATGCAAGCTTGCATTCATAGACCCACATATGCACAGCCAATGAAACAGAGAGTTTACGGAACACCTACTTTCTTCAAGCCTGTTGAATGATGCGTTCTATTCATTCAATTACTCAAATGACAATACTCTTAACATTACTGTTCTGGCATGGCATAAACATGCCGTAGAAATATCAAAATTCAGGATCATGAGAACCAACCATCTCCAACTATTGCCACTGTTGTGCATTGTCATTTTTCAGCCCTTTACCCTTGATGTCCAGGCACAACCTGAAGAAATAGACATCGGGATAATTTGTGATTATGAGAGCGCACGTATCATGTATGCGCCTGTTGTTATGGATGATATCAGGACTCTGGTTGGATCAGAATTCAATGTCAGGTTTCCGGAACACAGGAATGTTGATGGTGGTTATAGCTACAATCAATTGAAGCAGCATGTAAAGGAGTTT
>CBDTYO010000110.1:0-10792 GCA_965364615.1 uncultured Bacteroidia bacterium | reverse complement strand
ATCTCCGTCTTCGGCCAGGGCTTCCAATCCTTCCCCCAGGTCTGGACCATCCACCATGAAGATGGGGGTAATTCCGGATTCGTGCACTGCCCAGGCGCCCGGGGCCAGGGGAGAGACATACCCGGTATTCATGTCGAGGTGACCGGCCAGCACCGATGGATCCCCATCCTCTGCAAGGGCCTCCAGTCCATATCCAAAATCAGCCATGTTTTCCTCGAACAGGGGATTGTCAGTTGTGTGGATCACCCAGACTCCGGGAGCAATGGGAGTGCTGCTGCCTGCCAGGTTGCTGATGGTCACGGTGAAGCCAGTGGCCCCGTCGTTCTCAATATTCACCATGAGATTGTCGCTTACGGCCGGGTAGGTGAAGCCGTCCATGACTGCACTGATCTCCTGAACGGTGCCATTTTCATCAGTGCCCACGCCAGCTCCGCCGTTTAACGGCTGATTGGGCCCGGTACCGGGTTCTTCGTTGACCTCGGTCCCTGCATCATAGAGGCTGATCTGTGAGGTGATGTCGCCGGTGAGGGCCACTCCGCCGCTAAACAATTCAATGCCTCCACCCGATGGGGCATAAAACAGGTCATTGGATTTCACAAACATGGTGGCAAAAGAGAGCTTTGTACCGGGTCCTGCCTCAAAGGAAAAGCGATACATGTTTCCCGGGCCCGCACCACCAGGCTCTGTGGCACCGACCGGGGTGTTGAATACACCGGAGTACAAGAAGTCTTTGTTCTCCATCACGTTTTCGATGGATACTTTGAACATGGAGGATTCCTTCATGGGATCCTTCTCCTGGACGCACCCTGTAAATACAAGGGTCAATGCAATGGTACTAAGAATCAGAGTTGTTTTCATAATAAAGGGTTTAATGAATTTCTGATTCAAAACTCCCCCTATGGAGTCACAGGGGCATCACGAAAACCTAACAATTGTGTAAATTTTTTTCGGGGACCTGAAACGGCCTATATGTTGGCATTTTTACGGAAATGTTTCACGGTTCTTTCAAACGCTTCATTCTGGCTGTATTTTGGAGCGAAACCAAAATCCCTTCGCGCCTTGTCAGAAGTAAAAGTATAATCGGTGCATGTATAAGTTACCGCAAAACGACTCAGCTTTGGGGAATATTTTTTGATGGGCCTCCACAGGAGTGCCATTGATTCTGAGAAATATCCCAAGCCATAGGCCAGCCATCGGGGGATCCAAAGTTTTCTTGGCCAAATGCGATAACCTGCTCCTTCTACAAAAGCGTCAAAAAAGGTAAAAAAGTTGGAGGCCGGACCATCGGTGATGAAATAGGCCTGACCATCCACTCCCTTATGACCGTTCAGCAGGGCCCTGGCAACGCCGATGTGTGCATGAGCCACATTTCCCACGTATACATGCTGACATTGCGATTGACCGTTTCCGAGCCTCACATAAAAACCTCCCCTGGCCATGCTGATGAGCGAGCCGATGTGGTAGGGATCTGCCTCTCCATAGATGTCGGAGGGCCGGATGACGGCGGTACGCAACGTTGTACCGTTGGCTTCAAGGACAGCCAGTTCAGCCAGGTACTTGCTTTCGCAATAGGATGTGGAGTGAGATGCAGGGTAGGGGGTTTCTTCGTTTACGTTCCTAAGTGGTTTCCCGTTAAACAGTACATCCAGGGAACTGGTAAAAACGACGGCCTTGATCCCATTCTCCCTGGCTGCTGCAAGAATACCTAGGGTGGCTTCATAATTGACCGACATGATTTCTTCCCGGGATTTGGTCCCCCAATCCACCACAGCTGCGGAATGAATGACCAGATCGATCCCCCTGCAGGAGGTGTCGAGCAGATGGGTGTTCCTCACATCTCCCTGAATATAGCTTATCCTGGGATCCGATAGATTAAAGTGCGGCTGCAGATCCAGTATTCTGAGGAGTTTGACGGGGAGGTGTGAATCTGCGGACAGGAGTTCACGGACAATGGATAAGCCCAGAAAACCCGCTCCACCGGTAAGCAGAATATTGTACCCCGATTCGCGTGTTTGATCTGTTACCATGGGATGTATGTAAAAAGACCTATTTTAGGGAGCTTAAAATAGGAAAATCCCTTCACCGGAAATGCAAAAAGAGATATATATCTTCAGGGCTGCTTCGTCGGAAAGCTATAAGGACTTCACAAAGAGAATGTTTGAACTGGCAGAACTCATGCTGGAGCAGTTGGCTCCATCGACTTTGAAAGCCTCCATGACCACCAGGTCCAGGCCCCTGATCTCCGTAATTCCCTTCAAAAGGGATAAAATTGCTGTTTTCTCCCTCACCGACAGAAAAAAGAATGACACCGGCTTTCTAGCGGAAATTGCGGGATTCAGTGGAGGCTATCTGGTGGAGGAGGCCATTCCGGTGCACTATCATAAAACCTGGGAAGACGGAGGACCGACCCCGGGAGTCTGCCTGCTTACGTTGTTTCACCGCAAGCCGGATCTGGATTATGGTGTCTTCGTCAAGCGCTGGCATGAAGGGCATACGCCGCTATCCCTGAAGCTGCATCCCCTCTGGAATTATATACGGAACGTGGTGAAAGGAACCATCACGGAGCAGGCTCCCTGGTACGACGGCATTGTAGAGGAGCAGTTTCAGGAAGATTCCCATCTGTTAAATCCCCTGGTTTTTTTCGGGCCACCCCTGAAAGTTCCCCGGCACATGTGGCAGGTGCTTGCCGACACGAAATCCTTTATCGACATGAAAAGAATTGAAACTTACCTGGCCACCGAAATCCATTTCCTGAGCTAAATACATATATTTGGCACTTTCGCAAAATTGTAACCAGGGCATCGATGAGACAAATCCTGTATTATTATCTGCGCATCCAGGGAAGCATTCAGAAATTCCTGTGGAAGTTACGGGGGAAGACCCCGCAGGATATTCACGACCAGCGGGTGGTCAGTGGCAAGGCCTGGGCCGAATTCTGTGATCACCTGAAAGCTGCCGGCAATGTGCTTCTGTCCCCCGGGACCCCTCGCGATCCTTTGCAGCAGGCTGAAGGGGTCCGTTATCTTTCCAGGCTCACCAGGGCCGGACTGGAAGCCTACCTGGAATACCAGGATCCCATGCATCCCCAGCTTCGCAGGATGGTACACGAAACGGTTAAAATGGGGGCGGACAACCCGGATAACTACTACCAGAATGCCCAGATCAGCGGACTGTACACCTACAAGATTGTCGGAAAGAGGAATTCGGTGGACCACCTCAGTTTCCATACCCAGAACGGCAGTTATGGAACCACGGGGGGGCTGGAACCCTGCGGGAAGCTCATGGACCACGATCTGGCGGTCGAAGAGGACGGATCTTTTGAGATTACGTTGAGCAAGGAAAAGGCCGGCAAGAACTGGCTGAAGATCGAAGAGGAGACCACCTTGCTGATGGTCCGTCAGACCTTTGCAGACCGTGCCATGGAGGTGCCTGCCGAATTGAAAGTGATCAATACCCTGGTGGATCAAAAACCCGGCCCCCTGACCCGTACCCAGGTCTGCAGACCGCTTCTATGTTTGTGGGGGGGGGCCAGTTTGCTTTTTGCCAGATGGGCCCATGGCTTTAAGAAACATGTGAACCAGTTGCCGCTGTTCGACCCGGAGACTTCCAACGCTGCCGGAGGGGACGAAAGCATCATCTATTATCACTCTTACTGGAAGCTTGAGCCCGATGAGGCACTGGTCATTGAGGTCCTGCCGCCTGCCTGCGATGCCTGGAATTTCCAACTGAACAATTACTGGATGGAATCCCTCGATTACCGCTATTACAACATCTGCATCAACAAACAGGAGGCAAGCCATGGCCCGGACGGAAGCGTCAGGGTGATTGTTTCCCGGAAAGATCCCGGACTGCCCAACTGGATTGAAACCGCTCATCACCGCGAAGGAACCATGTGCTGGAGGTGGTACCGGCTGCATGCGGGTGTGCAGGCAGTACAACCCGCCTGCCGTGTGTTGAAGCTCTCTGAATTGAACCAATTATGAAAACCGGAAGAATCATAAGCTCCACTGATTTCATGAACCGCCCGAGGTGGTTCAACGCCCTGAATTACCTCTGGGCAAAATCAGGACCCCTGGGTACGCTTCCGCAGTTAAGCAAAGATGAACTCATCGCCACGGCACGCTATGAGAGCGGGTTGCAGGATCTTGGCAAAGACTTCTGGGACGAACCCCTGGATCGCCTGATCCATTCCCTGAATCATGAGGCCCGGCTGCATCCCATTGGAAAGTTCATCTCCCGCAAAAGGATCATCAATCTGCTCGGAGTCAGGCTGAGGGCAGAAGAATGGTTTAAGAAATACCCCGAGATCCTGGAGCAGGAGGTACTTCCCCCCATGGTGATTGTGGGCTTGCAGCGCACTGGGACCACCAAGCTTCACCGCCTGCTCACCGCCGATCCCGAGAACAGGGTCCTGAGAAGCTGGGAGGCCATTAATCCGGTTCCTTTCACTCTGCAACTGAACGGGAAAGACAAGCGCATCAAGGTGGCTAAGACCAGCGAAAAGGCCCTTCGGTGGATGACTCCCGGGTTTTTCGCCATTCATCCTGTGGAACACTCGGCTCCGGAAGAAGACATCCTGCTGCTCGATGTTACCTTCCTGAGCACCACCCCGGAAGCCACCACCCATGTTCCGTCCTATTCGGACTGGCTGGAAAAAACCGATCAGTCCCATGCCTATGAATACGGAAGCCGGCTGTTGAGGCTTCTGCAATGGCAACAACCTGGAAAACGCTGGGTGTTGAAATCCCCCCACCACCTGGAGTTCCTTCCCCTGATTGAAAAGTACAATGGCGATCCCCATTTCATCTGGACCCACCGGGATCCCGCCGAATGCATCCCGTCCTTCCTCAGCATGGTGTGTCACAGCCGGGTCATATTCACCGACGATGTGCAGGTCCAGCGGGTGACCCGGCACTGGGTACGAAAAACCGCTTACATGCTGGAAAAGGGAATGGCCTACCGGGAGCACGCCAAGAGCCGGGAGAATTTCACAGATCTGATGTACTCCGAACTGGTGAATGATCCCATGACACAGCTCTCGAAGATCTATGAACGCTATGGCGGGATCCCGGATCCTCTGATGGACAGGTTTAAGCAGGCCGATGTTCAAAACCCCCAGGGCAAGTATGGCATACATGAATATGCCCTGTCGGATTTCGGCCTGGAGGAAGAGGAATTAGAACAAAGGAACAGCGCTTATTTTGCGTTGTTTGATCAGCTTAAAAATGGATAATAATCACTCCCGTAAAGCAAAATACCAGAGCCCGCTCAGGGCCACACTGACCGGAATCTCAGATCTCTTTAAACGGTCTGGAGACCAGGTTTCGCTGGAAGGATTGCCTTCCATGGAGGGGAAAAAGGTATTGGTGACAGGGGCCAGTTCGGGCCTGGGACTGGCTACCTGCGTGGAACTGGCCCATCGCGGTGCACAGGTGATCATGGCGGTGAGGAGCGGAATTCCAGAAAAAGGAGAACTGGTGAAAAGGAGAAGCGGATCGGACAAGGTGGATATGATTCCGCTGGATCTGGCCAATATTTCCTCCCTCGGGACTTTTGCCAGGGAACTGAAAGATCGTTTCGGCATGCCGGACGTCCTCATTTGCAATGCGGCCATGGTGGCCAAACAGGGACGCCCCCTTAAAGAAGGATTGGATGAAATGTTCGTGGTGAACTATTTTGCTAAGTTCCTGTTGATCAATGAGCTATTAAGAGAGGGGCTGCCGGATTCCACGAAAAGTTCCCTCCCGAGAATCATCTTTGTGGCCTCCGAAAGTCATCGCAACCCGCCCCAATTTGACTGGGAGGGATTTGGGATATACAAACCTTACGGGATCAGGGAATCTGTAGCGATGTATGGGTATTACAAGCTGTTGTTACTGACCATGGCCAACGAACTGTCAAGGAAACTGAATCCGGATCCGGAAGTGGCCTGCTCTGTATTTGCGCTTTGTCCGGGACCGGTAAATTCGAATATTGCCCGGGAAGCTCCTCGGATATTCCAGCCTTTGCTGAAGCTGGTGTTTGGAATATTTTTCCGGTCGCCCAAAAAGGCCTGCCGGCCCGTGATTTATCTGGCTGCCTCCGAGGCCATGGAAGGGCAAACCGGGCATTACATGTTCCTGATGCAGAAAAAGGAAATGGATGAAAAGGCCACGGATCCGCAGAACGGCAGGCGGCTGTGGGAACTCTCTGAGCAACTGAGAACCAAAATCAAAACGACAGGATAGGCATGGCAGAAGGCAGGTTTACCAATCCGGTGGTGGCGTCCCTGGCCGGGGTCAGGGATTTCTTCAGCAAACAAAAACTGGCCTCCAGGCTATCAGAGGCGGACCGCGCCGAAGGAAAGACGGTCATGATCACAGGTGCCAACTCGGGACTGGGCTTTGCGCTGGCGGTGGATTTTGCCAGGCGGGGGGCCAGGGTGATTATGGCCTGCCGAAGTCAGATCCCGGAAGCAGGTGAGAAAGTTAAAAGACTGGCTGGATCAGAGGAGGTGGAGATGCGTTACATGGATCTCAGCAAGATCGGGACCATACATGCCCTGGTGCAATCTCTTGTCAGCGACGGAATCAAGCTGGATATATGCATTCTGAACGCGGCCGTCGCCCTGCCCGGTCCCCGGAAAACTGAAACGGGACAGGACGAATTCTTCCAGGTCAATTATCTTTCGAATGTCACCCTTACCCTCCTGCTGATCAGGCATTCGGTCCTCGAACTGAAGCATGAGGGTCCACGCTCCAGGCTGATTTTCATTTCCAGCGATTCCCACCAGGGGGCCAGTTACATTGATTATGATGAGTTCGGGCGCTATTTCGATTATGGAGTGTCCAAAGCGATCTCCAATTACTCTTATTTCAAGTTGGTCCTGAATACCTATGCCACCGAACTGTCCAGAAGGATCAACAGGGAAGAAGTACGGCTCAGCATCCATGCGATTTGTCCGGGCCCGGTTCACTCCAACATCGTGAAGGAAGCCCCCTGGCTGCTTAGAAAGATCCTCAATGGTATTTTCTGGATTGTGTTCCGTTCACCCGCCAAGGCTGCCCGTCCCGTGGTGTACATGGCCCTGTCGCCCGATTATGAAGGGACCACCAACGAATACCTGCATATGTTCAATCCCAAGAAAATGGATCCCAAAGTGTATGAACCCGGGGAAGGCCTGAAATTATGGGAGCGCTCCACCCTGCTGTTGATAGACATTGACCCGGGTCACGGAGATTACCTGGAGATGCGGTTTTAGCACCAGTCATGCGATTTGGGCCACGGGAAGGCTGAACTGGAAGCGCGTGCCCTTGCCCACCGTGCTTTTTACATCGATGGTGGATTCATGCAGGTCTATGATCCGCTTCACAATGGCCAGGCCTAGTCCGGAGGATCCTCCCCTTTCGTCCTTCCGGAAGTAGCGATCGAAGATGTGGGGAAGCATATCGGCAGGGATGCCTGTTCCCGTATCGGCTATGGTGATGTTTACTTCCCCTTTGGCAGCAGAATTCAGCTCAATATTGATGGTATCTCCCTCTTTGCAGAACCGGATGGCGTTGTCGATCAGGTTTTGCAGGACCCGGTCGATGAGCAGCAGATCCGCTTCCACCACAGGGGTATCCTTGGATACGATGGTATTGATGCTTATCCCCTTTTTCTGGGAAAGGATCCGGTATTTGTTGGCCACATCATGCACCAGTTCACCGATGGAGAAAGGCTCTTTGTTCAGCATGACCTGGTTGGATTGCAGTTTGGAAAGTTCGAACAGGTTGGTGACCAGGTCCTGAAGGTTCTCACAGTTCTTGTAGATCACGCCCAGGTATTTCTCCTGCTCTTTCGGAGCGATGGAGTCCTTTTTCAGGATCAGGGTTTCAGCATAACCCTGGATGGAGGCGATGGGGGTTCGCAGGTCGTGGGAAATATTGCTGATCAATTCTTTGCGGAGGTTTTCCACTCCCTTCAGTTCCTCGATATTCTGCTGGATGGTATCGGCCATGGAGTTGAACACACCAGCCACTTCGTCGAGGTCGTCATTGCTTTTCACCTCGATCCGGGTTTCCAGGTCCCCTTCTTCGAAATTCCGGATTCCGCGTATGAGCCGGTTCAGTTTTTTTACGATAAACCAGAGGGCCAGCAATCCCACCAGGGCTGATGCTATGAGGATGGTGATGATGGCCCGGATGGAAAGCCCCATGATGAAGCTCCCCCGCACCAGGTTGGCAGCAGATGTATATTCCTGGCTGGCCAGAACAATGTAGATATACCCTGTAAGGCGATTGTCCTGGATCAGTTCTGCCGCCGAAAAGATCTTTTGCTCCCCCGGATTCCTGGGATCATCCCCGTAGAAGATGTTTTTCCGCGTTTTATTGATGAATTCTATGACCGGTTCCAGGGACACCTGTTCCAGTTTGACCACCTTTTCAGGAGCCACGTAACTCAGGATCTTGCCTTGGGTATCAAGCAGGTACACCTCAATGCTCGGATTGATCACCATCAGGGAGTGAACCAGGTCTTCAAGTCCCGTTTCGTTGATGACGCCCTCCTGGATAAATTGCTCCATCATACCTGCCACATGGGCGGCCAGGTCGTGGTTCATGTTCTGATTTACCTCCTGGGCATAATGGCTGGCCGCTTTTACGGATATATACAAGGTGATGGCTGCAAATACAAACAGGATCCCCAGAAAGAGCGTGGAAATCCGGATGTACAGCCTGCTGATTGATTTTCTTCCCTTTATGGTCATATTTAATGATCTTTAAATTTGTATCCCACCCCCCAGGTAGTGAGGATGAATTCGGGTTCATTCATATTTTTTTCAATCTTGGAGCGAAGGCGGTTGATGTGAGAATTCACCGTGTGCTCAAATCCTTCGAAATCGACCCCCCAGACCTGGTTAAGGAGATCTGACCTGGAATAGGTCTTTCCTGGATTTCTGGCAAGGAGAACAAGCATATCAAACTCTTTGGGGGATAGTTCGTGTTGCTGTTGGTAGGAGTTCACAATGCGTTTGGAGACATCCAGGTAAAAGTTTTCGCACTCGATGATTTCTTCCTGCCTGGCAGAAGGTTCTCCCTGGGGTCTTTGCCGTCTCAATACCGTTTTCACCCGGGCCACCAGTTCCCTCAGGCTGAAGGGTTTGGTCATGTAATCGTCGGCTCCGATCTCCAGACCCAGGACCTTGTCAATTTCCTCCGATTTGGATGTGAGCATGATGATTGGGGTATCGATTTTTTCCATGCGAAGCTTCCGGCAGATTTCCAATCCGTCCATTCCCGGCAGCTTCAGGTCGAGAATAATGAGGTCGTGCTGCTCTTCCATGGCCTTCAGGAAACCCTCCTTACCATCATGGACTGTCAGGGAATCGTGCCCGTTGTCGTTCATGTGGATGGAAATCAGATCCGCAATATCCCGGTCATCCTCAATGATCAGTATCTTGCTCATGTTGAGAGATTTTTCGCAATTTACGGATTAAGTGTCACGGAATTATCACAGATACCGGTGATTCCTCTTTGTGGAACTTCTAATTCAACAGGAATCCGGACAGTCCCAAATAGGCTGTATAAGCCATGTACAGAGAAAAAATAAATGTAAGCCCCAGACCGATATTCATCATCAGGGAGTTTTTATATGCTCCGACGATCTTTTTATTGTTGATCAGAAGATAGACAAACAGAATCAACAAGGGCATCATCATGGGGCTTACCGCTTGTGAGGCGATCATGATGACCACGGGATTTCCATGAAAAACGGGTACGACCAGTCCCAGGAGGGCAATTCCCAGCACGGCAATGCGTGCAGGTGTCCGGCTCATGTTGCGGGGAATATTCAGGTAATCGTAGACAAGCCAGGGTCCCATCAGATATCCCGGGAACAGCGAGGAAAAAGCGGCTGCAATAATTCCGATCACAAAGATGGAAGAAGCCAGAGGACCGGCAATGGGTTCCAGGGTAAGCACCATGTCAATGGCTTTGTCCACTACGATCCCCCTGGGATACATGGTGCCAGCTGCTGCCGCCAGGATGGCTCCGCTTACCAGGAAAGTCATCACCAAGGAGAGGATGGCATCCCTGTTCTCAGTTTTAAGGTCCTTCAGGGTCCATTTTTGCTCGGCCACCAGGTAGGTCCGGGAAAGCAGAACCACCGCAGCCATTGTAGTACCCACCAATCCGGCAAGGATAAGGTGTGCATCCGGTCCGCCAGGAATATCCGGGATCATCCCTTGGATGATATCTGTGGCACTTGGGATCACCAGGAACATGGAACCCATAAAGCTTATGCCCATCAGTGCCACGATGACTGACATGGCCCGCATGAAAAAGCGGTGCTTTCCAAACCAGAACAGGTAATATAGGATGGCAATGATTGCGATGGCTGAAAAGGCCGGGTGCAGAGCCTTGCCTTCGGGGGACAGCATCCTGGTCCACTCCTGAAAGACATCTGCGGCAATGGCAGTCACGCCAATCACAGAAGAGATCACTGTGATCATCAATCCGGCCATGATTATTAAGGCTGCCAGGCTTCCGAATTTTAGCCGGATGAGATGTATCAGGGTGTTACCGGAAAGGATGGTGAGCCGGCTGATATTTACCACCATGATATAAGTGAAAAGACAGGATAAAGCCAGTGCCCAGGTCATAGACATTCCGTACCTGGCCCCGGATGAGGCCAGTGTGGTTACACTGCCTGTTCCGATGACGTAGCCGATAATAAATATACCGGGTCCGATGGAGCTGAGAAATTTCCTGATTTTGCTCATGGAATCCCCAATTTACAATTATATGCGTGAGCAGCAAACAGGTGAAAAGGTGAT
>CBDTYO010000109.1:0-10797 GCA_965364615.1 uncultured Bacteroidia bacterium | reverse complement strand
AGCTCGGGTTCAAATACAGTTATTTGATATTCTGGATCGTGGTCGTGTGTGTGGTCATAGGCCTCCTGATCTACTTCAAAAGAAAAAAATGGTTGTAAGCTAAAACACTTCCTATGAAAACCCGACTCCTGCCCATGCTCGTGCTTCAGTTTCTGGCTTCCACTTCTCTGCATTCCCAGGGCACAATCATAAACCACAGCCCAAGTGCAGCAGAACTTGAAGAGTGGGTGACCTTCCTGGCTTCCGATGAGATGAAAGGGAGACAGAATGGATCCCCCGAGATGGAAGAAGCGGCAGAATGGATTGCATCAAAATTCAGGGAGTTCGGTATTCAACCCGCCTATCAGGATGGACAACTGATTCGGCCTTATACGATCATTACCCGAAGGGGTGATACCCTGAATGAAAGAAATGTGGTCGGAATCATTGAAGGAACTGATCCGGAACTCAAGGATCAATATATCATCATCAGTGCGCATTTTGACCATGTGGGGATCAGAGAAGCCGTGGATGGCGATTCCATCTATAACGGAGCGGATGACAATGCCGCCGGAACCTGTACCCTGCTGGGCGTGGCCAAAGCCATCAAAGAAAACCGTTACAGGCCGGGACGAAGCCTTCTATTTGCCTCGGTCAGGGGCGAGGTGGTGGGTCTGTTTGGTTCAAGTCATCTGGCCTCCAACTTGCCCCTGCCTGTTCCCAAGGCATACGCCAACATCAATTTTGAGATGACCGGTCATTCGGAATACCTGGGAAAAGACAACTACTGCATGACCGGATGCGATTTTTCCAACCTGGACGAGGTGATACAGGGGTTAATTCAGGGAAGTGAGCAACATCTGATTGATACCATCCCCGGGGCAAACAGATTGTTCTTTATGTCCGACAATATTTCCTTTTCCACGATCAAAAGGGAAGGGGATATTTCCGGCGGGATCCCCAGCGGGACCTTCGCCACCACTACCTTCGGCGAGCACATCCATACCCCGTGGGACGAGGCCGGCTTATTTGATTATGAGAATATGGCCGGCCTGGTGGATCATTTTGCCCGGATGATTATCGGCTTATCCCATTCCGGCCAGGACATCGTCTGGACGAATCCGCGTTTTCAAAGGATTGAATAACTGGCACATGGTAAACTTCCTTCCCACCTGAACGTTTGTGATTTCATGGATTCGGTCCTACCTTTGGCTTCTTCGTATTTAACCCTCAAATCCTTCCATGATGAAAAAGATGCAGCGGAATGCCTTGTTCCTTTTATGGCTGTTTCCCCCATTCATTCTAACTGGTCAGCAAAATACTCCCCATGATTGGGAAAATGAAACCGAAGCCAGGGTTAGCGGAAAGAATTTTGAAGTGATCTTTCATAAAAAGGTGGGGACCATCACCCATTTGAGTTATTTCAACACGGTGGAAATCACCGTGGAAGTCTAGTCGACCAGTCCCACCGGACATACGGCCGGCACCCGAACCTCCCATACCGTCTATGGGGACGGAACCATCGAGGTCAGCAATGTGATCACCCCAAGCAAGGCCGATTATTATCTGGTAAGTATCGCTTAGCGGTGGCGCGTACGGGATCTCGGACCCTTTCTTCCAGGGGACAGCAGGGCATGGTTGCTCACATAACGCATGTCTTCAATGGTATAGAATGCCTTCGGATTGTATTGCTGGATGATGTTTACCACCTGCCTGAGCGCTTTTCGCCTGATAATGACAAAGAGCACCCCAACCTCTCCATCTCTTCCCATGCCCGGGACGCTGGTTACAGAGAATCCCTGCTCCCGGAGACCGCCGATAAGCTGGTCAGCCTCCCGCTTTGTTACGATCCTGACCAGCTCATAACCCAATGCCAGCTGCCCCTCCAATATCATCCCCACATAGGTGCCCAGGCCAAATCCCATGGCATATCCGATGTAGGTAAACCAGTTCTCCAGGTTGGCCATGATCCTGGTGATGGTGATCAGCCAGATAAATGCCTGGAAAAATCCCATGACAGGAGCCAGGTTCCTGTAGCCTTTGGCCACCATGAGCACCCGCAGGGTATCGAGGCTCACATCCACCACCCTGGCCAGCATGATCAGGATCGGAAGCACCACAAAGTCAAACCAGTTAAATTCCATTTCTTTGGGTTGTTGTTTGGCCGGCAAAATTAACATGTTTTCTGGTGATTTCTTCTGGTAAGACAACTTTTCATCGCCCTTGTGATGGAATTTATCAGGAGCGGAAATCGGGGGTTGTATCCTGCCAATTTGCCCCATTTGACATAAAAACATGTCACTCTTTCCTGGGATAATGGCTGGGCACAATTGTTGTCCTCGCTTCGTCATATTCAAAGAAAACAGCCATGGCACAGATTTCAATCATTTCCAGCGAGCATCGCCCCAATGAAAACCGTACGACTTTACATAAGGTAGATGACGATGCCTTCCTGATGGATGCCTATTCGCAGGCGGTGGTTCACAGCACCGAAAAAGTAAGTCCGGCAGTGGTGAATATCAGAGTCACCAGGAAAACACTTGCAAGATCAGGACCGGAAGCAGGAGGTTCGGGATTTATTATCTCTCCGGAGGGCTTTATTGTCACCAACTGTCATGTGGCCGAACACCATGACAAAATCGAGGTCGAGCTTCAGGACGGCAGAGACTACCTGGCCGACCTGGTGGGACTGGATCCTTATACCGACCTGGCCGTACTAAAAATCTACACAGACAACCTTCCTTCTGTCTCCTTTCTGAAAAACCCTCAACTCAGGGTGGGGCAGCTGGCCATAGCCATTGGCAATCCCTTCGGGTTTCAATGCACCGTGACCACCGGGGTCATCTCTGCCCTCGGCAGGACCCTCCAATCTCGAACAGGCCGAATGATAGACAACGTGATCCAGACCGATGCGGCCCTCAATCCGGGCAATTCGGGGGGACCCCTGGTGGATTCCAGCGGAATGGTCATTGGAGTAAACACCGCTGTCATTAAGGAAGCCCAGGGGATCTGTTTTGCCATTGGGGCAGGTACGGCAGATTATATCATTGGGAAGCTCATCATGAATGGCAGGGTTCGGCGGGGCTACCTGGGAATCGCGGGACAATTCATGCAAATTCCCCTCAGGGTGATCCAGTACAACAAACTCAAATCTGCTGCAGGGGTGAAGGTGGAAAACCTTCTGAAGCACAGAAGGATTGGCAACCAATCCTTGCGCAGGGGCGACATTGTGGTGGAATTCAATGGGGACCCTGTCACTGGTATTGACAGTCTGCAACGTTTATTGAATGAGGATACCATCGGAAAAACAGTGATCCTGGGGATCCTCCGCAAAGGGTATAAAGAGGAGGTCGAAGCAGTCCCCGGTGAATTACATGAATAAGCTGCATTTGTGGCGACGGCCGGTGGGCCTGGATATCAGACCACCTGCACCCCTTTCCAGAAAGCTACCCTGCCTTTGATCTCTTTGGCTGCAGGTTTGGGTTCCAGGTAATACCAGGCTGCATCGGGATTGGTTTCACCATGCTTTCTAATTTTTAATCCTGACAAAAAAGTATCTTTGGTCCCATTCTTCTACACCAACACAGAACAGATGAAATCGACGTATATTTTACCCTTGCTTCTCTCCCTGCTAATTTCTGCTTGCGGGCCCACCCAAAAGATCACCAACTCCTGGATCAATCCAGAAGCGGCCGGCAGAAAACCATATCAATCCATTTTCGTGATCGTGTTGTCGCAAAACACCGGCAACAGCTTCACAGTGGAAGACCGGATGGCGGCCATCATTGCTTCCAGGGGCCAGAAGGCAGTGGTGAGCAGTTCGGTATTTCCCCCAAAGTTTTCCATCTCCGAAGATTTCACCCGGGAGGATATGGCCGAGGCCATCAAAAGAACCGGATGTGACGCTGTATTTATGATCTCGGTGCTGGATGTGCTCAGTGTGGAGACCTATCAACCCGGCCGGGCCTATCACCCCATGAATTATGGCATGTATGGCAGTTATTACGGTTACTACAGCCACTATTCCCCCATGGTGTATTCCCCGGGCTATTATACCACCGACAAAACCTATTACATAGAGACCAATTTCTACGATCTTGAAGAGGATGTGCTCCTTTGGTCCATCCAGTCGGAGGCCTATAATCCCTCGAGCCTGGACAGCTGGTTTGACCAGTATTCCTATGATCTCTTAAATGAGCTGGCCGAGGAGGGACTGATCGAAGATAGGCCCAATCGATCCATTCGTTCCCGCTAAGCCCGTTGAGAAGAGATCCATGGACTGCCTCAGATCTGGACCGCCAGTTTTTTTATAAGGTCCTGATTCACCTCACGGATAACGGCCATGGCTTCCCGGGAACTGATGCCTTTCAATTCTGCAATCTCTTCCGCTGACATCTGACTGATCAAATACAGGTCCATGATGGTTCTTTTGAACACAGGAAGTTTGGCCAGCTCCTTCTCAATGAGCAAGTGAATTTCTTTTTGATTCAGCTGCAGGGTAATCTCATCGAGCAGGCTGTTTTCATCTTCTCCAAAAATCAAATCATCTGCTGCATACCTTTCATACACTCCTTCATGGTCATCAAGCTCCTCCAGGGGAATGATTTTTTCTTCCCCATCCACGGTGTATGCTTCCTCCAGCATGCGGTATTCGGATTCCACCATCTTTTCGAGATCCTTGAAGTGGGTTTTCTCAAATGCTATCTCCTGGAACAGCTCTTCCAACAACTCATCAGCCAGCTGATAGAGCCAATGATTGATATCAGAAGGAGATTCAGGTATGTCTTCCGCCCTTTCATATACCCTCAGATACAACTCATCCAGCAGCTCTTGTATTTTAAATTTTCCCCTTTTAATGGCTGTGGTCATTTCTGCAGCCTTGATTCTTCGCCGGATGTACCTGGCCACTTCATTTAATAGCCTCTTTAGCAATTGATTAAACACATCCTGTGTCCGATTTTTCTTCATCTCCTGAAGGTCGGACAGGTATTCCTTCAACGCCAGGAGCTGCTGCTCCCTGATATCCATCGAGTTGTTCTTCTTGTTCCGATAGCTCCTCTTGACAATGGCCAGTTTCATTTTGTCAGACAACGATCCAAGCGTTGCCTGAAGATCCCGGCCCTGTTCCCTCACGAAGATGATATCCCCGTGCAGGTTGATAATGGCCGAAACCATGAGACCATAGGAGTCTCCCTTGCTGAAATAAAGATCCACGACCACCGGCAAGGTTTGATTCTCCACCACCTGACCGATCCGGTCCATCTGTTCCTCTACCCAGCTATTGGCCAGGGTGAGTTCCTCTTGATGGAGACTTCCGTCGGGATTGTGAACGAGATAATCCATGACGCTTTTGTTTAAAGGACGAAGATTTTTACCAATAGCCACGTAACAAAGAGTGTACCGATGCATTCATGATGCTTCAGGCGGAAACGATCGCTGATTTTGGCTGCAAAATTTTCCTGAGAATGCAATTTTTTCATGTCACGATGTCACTTCTCCAAGATCGCCATGGAAGAAAGGGCAACACTGTGAATTTCTTTGTACCTTGTGGATATCGTCTGATAGCTAACCTCATAAGCAATACGCATGGCCATAAAGATCAAAATTATCCGTTCAGTCGACTATCTGTCGGTAAACGATGACGGGAGCATTGAATTTGAAGAAAGTAAAAGGAAACTCGCCTCCCTGGCCGAGCCAAAGCGTCCCCCGGCCGACTACGAGTTGCTTATGGATTTTCGCCGCACCCAATGGATCCTCAGTACGGAGGAGATTTACTCGCTCGTGCTGGCACTGATCAACGCTCCGGATTCATTTCGCGACAAGATCGCCCTGTTGGTGTTGCCTGGTGTGAATTTCGACAGGACCTATTTCCAGGAACTCATTTCAGAAAACAAAGGAATCGATGTCCGCACCTTCACCAATTATGAGGATGCCATAGAGTGGTTCTACATGGGGTGATTTTCATTCAATCTCATTGTCCTGCCCTTCCATGGGAGAGGTTTCAGCTTCAATTTCAAGCCGAAGCCTGTCAGAAGGGTACGTTTTCAAGAATCTGAAAACGGATCCCTGCCAGGACATAGCTTTCAATCTGATAGAACTGCATGGCAATTACGGGTGAGCATTCTTTGACCAGGGTCTTATAATACTTCTCTATGAGCTTTTCATTCTTCTTCCTCAGCGAAATCACCGATTTCATCCATTCCGTGGCCTCCTGATCAGACATGTTCTCATACTCCAGAACGAATTTGTCGAGCAGCTCGATCCTTTGTTTGCCCAGCTCCTTCCGGTTGATCTCATAGGCATCGTAATTCTTCCAGAATGCAGTGGCTTCAGCATCCGAAAGCACAATAAACTCTTTCACGGCAGCCCTTTTTTCCATGCCAAACATGGCCTGGATATAGTCAATCTCTTCATTACTCGTCTGGGCATTCACTGAAAGAAATGCCAAACCCATGATCCATGCGATAAATAATTTTCTCAAAAGATGTTTGTTTAATTTACATACATAATTCTGACTGAGTTGGCCGGGACCTTTCTCATAATATGCCCAGTACCGATGCCAGTGCTGTGGCAAGTCCCAGAAAGCTTAAAAAGCCCACAATATCTGTTACTGTCGTTAATATAATGGAGGAAGAGGAAGCCGGATCCTGTCCCAGGGATTGAAGGATCATGGGAATGAGGGCGCCGGACAGTCCTGCGATGGCCATGGACAGGATCATGGATATTCCAATGACCACGGCCAGGCCAAAGGAGGATGCCCAGATAAATACGATCAGGGAAGTGGTAATGGCTACCGCAATCCCGTTAATGAGCCCCACAAGAATTTCTTTTCGGGCTACTATAAACCACTGATTTATACTTATTTCCCTAAGGGCCAGGCCCCTCATGGTGACAGCCAGTGCCTGGGAACCAGTGTTCCCTGACTGGCCTGCTACCACGGGAAGGAAAACCGCCAGCACCGTGATTTTTGAAATGGTATCTTCGAAAATGGCCACCACCGAAGCAGCCAGAAAGGCCGTGGCCAGGTTTATCTGCAGCCAGGGCAAGCGTTTACGCACGGCGAAAGAAACCCTGGAAAGTGCCCTTTCCTCCCGGCCCGCGCCGAAAAGTGCCTGTACATCTTGTGATACATCTTCTTTGGCCGCATCCATCAGCACACTGTTGCGGATCACACCCAATAAACAATTGTTGATATCCACCACCGGCAGGTTGATCAGTTTTTTATCCTCAAGCAGTTTCACCACCTCATCTGCTGGTGCCAAAGCCGCTATGCTGATGGGTGAACCATCAGACAGGTTCTTAAGCAGCGTCTTGGGATCCGACACTGCAATATCCTGCACAGGAACAGCATGGGTAAGATGACCTTCTTCATCGATCAGGAAGACCTGATACAGCTTTCTGTCCTTCAGGGAACGCAGTTTCTTCAGGGCATCTTTAACTGTAGAATGATCTTGAAAAGTGGTGACCTTCGTGTCCATCATATAGGCGGCACAATCCGGGCGATAAGTAATGAGTTCCCTGATTTGTCTGGCTTTTCCTGCACTCAGGTTTTTCAGCCGGCTTTGAAGGGTATCGGATCCAAACCTTGAGATCAGGCGGGCAGCCAGAAAAACGTTCAGATGTTCTACAAGCTCCTGAAACCTTCCTGCATCCATAAGTTCCAGAATATCAGAAGCGTCATCCGGATCCATTCTGGAAAGAATTTCACTGGCAGTTTCGGCTGATTGATCCCTTAGATATTCCAGAGCCTTGTCCACCTCGAAAGTGGACAGGACTTGGGCTGCATCACTGGGAAACGTATTTAAATATTGCTCGATTAAATATTGATCTACTTCTTTATGGATCATGGTATCGGTATTTATTCTTTGGACGGGGACTTCAGGCCCGTGGCGCTTCGTAAGAGGCCGGCCAGACCCAGCTGATACAGTTCTCCCAGCGCAGCGACGGCCATTTGCCCCCCGTCTTCGCCCTTATCGCCTGTCTGGAACAAAAGGGAACGAATGGTTTCCAGCCTGATTGCTCCGAGAAACAAAGCGCTGTGATCCATCACGGGCAGGGCATAGTAATCCTGCCAGCCCTGGTGACTTAACACCGATTGAACCGGGGTCTCGGGAGACAGGGTGGGAAGCGAGGTCTTCATCAAGGACCTGATCTCCCTGGCAGGATCTCTTTGAATAAGATCCGATAAGGATATGGCTCCCGATAGTTTCCGACCCTCCCCTGTTACGAAAAGTTGAGGAGGTACCTGCTCTTTATGTCTTTTCAGGCTTGCCAGAGCTTCTTTTACAGTCAGATTGTCTGTCAGTGTAAGGATCTGAACATCCATGTATGCTCCAACCGAATCGTCCGGGTACTCAAGTAATTTCTTCAATGATGCCGACTTTTCAATGGAAAGTTTGTTCTGTATGGTCTCACCCAGATCCTGTTTCATCATCCTGAGGGATGATACAGCATGTGCCATATCCATGGATTCTATCAGGGAAACGAGCCTTTCTTGCTTCATCTTTTCAAAAACCTCCGACATCCTCTGTGAATTCATGTGCGAAATGACCTCCAGCAACCATTCATTGGGACTGTTTGTGAAGAAGTCTGCAAGCTTGGCGGGATCTAGGTCCTCAAGGATCTTGGCAGCTCTCTGGCTATGGTTCTGTAAAAATCGTTGTATGAGGATCGAGTCGGTATTCATCTTGGCCTACTTCTTTATCAATACTGATTTCTGTTCGTTAAAATCTTTGGCTGGAATAATCACTTGTCCGGATTCTGACTCCAGGAACACAGAAGTGGAAGTAATCTTGACAATTCTCCCCTCATGTTCCCCGATCCTGATCAGGTTCCCTTCAGAATAGGTGCGGGATATATAATAAGACGCCAAAATGTTGCTTACGGAGACCTTGGCCCCAATACCAAACGCCAGGGCAGCTCCGAGCAGGAGAGAGGCCAATAGTATGTATGTGAGGGAAGTCAGGAATGAAATGTCAATACCCACCTGATTGATGGCAATTACAATGGCTATGACCAGGATGATGTATCGTATAATTCTGCCCAGCAGTGCACTGCTGTATATACCGGATTTGAAGGACCTGCTCTTTACCAGATCAGAGGCCAGGCGACTGAAAATAATCCCAAAGAATATAACCACCAAGCCTGCCAATAATTTGGGAAAGTATTCTCCCAATCCGGCCAGCCATGAAGTAATGACCGGAAGTCCCAAAATCTCGGTAAACAGGGTGATAAAAAAGAAAATAATGATCCAGAAAAACGCTTTGGCGATAAAACTTCTCGAACTGCTGAGATTCACTTGCAGTTGACTCATGCTGAGGTTTTTGTTGATGGTCCTGTCAAGGTAAGCGATGAAGCGGCTTACCATGGATTGCACAAGCCTGGCAAGCAGGTATCCCAAGAAGAGCACAATGAGGCCCAATATGAGCTTGGGAACCAATTCTAACAGAAAGTCCCAGAGGCTGGCGAGCATCCCTCTCATTTCTTCAACAAGTTGTTGGTATTTCATGGGCTAAAAATTATTGGATTCTACTACTTGGACATCATTTTCTTACGTGGTCACTATACTGATCGGCAGGCCTGAAGTTAAACTAGTCGAAGCGCATTTTGTTCATTCCCACCCACCCCAGACCCGGAACTTCGGGAGGATAGATGATCCCCTCTTTGATGTTGAGCAATCCTTCGAAGGGATCGTCCACCACATCCAGGTGTCCATCCAGGTCTGCATATTCCACATTGGGTCTGCTGAGAGTGAAATGCAAGGCAGCCGCTATCCCCAGCGCCGACTCATCCATGCATCCCACCATGGCCCTGATACCAGCTGCCCTGGCTACGGAGTTGATATGCAGGGCTTCCATGATCCCACCGGTTTTCATTAATTTGATATTGATCAGGTCTGAACTGTTGTGCTTTGAGAGCTCGAAAACATCCGACAGTGAAAGCAGGCTTTCATCGGCCATGACCGGAATGGAGGCTCTCTGTGTTACCTTCTTTAACAATTCCAGGTCCTCACGGTGGGTGGGTTGTTCCAGCAACTCCACATCGGCCGCCGCCGTTTCTTTCATGAAGCGGATGGAATCATCCAGAGAGTACCCCTGATTGGCATCAAAGCGGATGCAAATGTCCTTCCCCCCCAATTCCCTGATCCGGATGATTTTTTCAATGTCATCCTCCACTTGCCTGCCCCCTTTGATCTTCAGGATTTTAAATCCCTTTTTTATATAATCCTCAGCATGATCCAGGGTCATTTGCAAGGGCAGGATTCCAATGGTGATGCTGGTGGCTATTTTTTTGCGGTACCCCCCAAGTAACTGAAAAAGAGGAACTCCGGCTTTCTGCGCCACCAGGTCATAGAGGGCCATGTCCACCATGGCACGGGCCGAGGGATGCCTGGGCAGGCTTTCCTTCAGCGATTCCATGATCCATGCATACCGAAATACATCACATCCTTTCAGCAAAGGTTCAATGATGGATGTGAACGCCTGGTAGACTTCTTCCGCAGTCTCTCCTGTCACTTCAAGATCCGGAGCTGCAAATCCAAATCCCGTCATACCCCCATCCGTTTGCAGGCGAATGAATACGCTCTCGCAGCTTTCTACCGATTCATAGGCAATGGAATAGGGCTCCTTGAGTTTCAAATGTCGAACCTGTCCATGCAAGGTGTTGATCTTCATCCTTCTCTTAATATTTGCGTTGATACAGATCCTCCAGCTTGCTTTTCTTGACCTCCTCCACGAGGCTAGCAGGGAGCGACAGGTGATCATCTTCAGCCAGGAGGCGGACGTACTGGAGTGGGCACAGTCCCACCTCACCGGAGCC
>CBDTYO010000108.1:0-10928 GCA_965364615.1 uncultured Bacteroidia bacterium | reverse complement strand
GGTGCTCTGCCGGTCGGCGTAAATGGTCAGTGCACTGCCCAGTTCCATGTAACCGTCGTGGCCCATGATGTTCTTGCCGCGATCTTTGTTGCTGGCCAGGGTGGCACTGTAGAGCAGGGAGAAATCCTGGTCGGGATATTCAAACACGGCATTCCAGACATCGGGAACCTCACGTATTTCATTGACGTAGTGTCCCTTCGACTTATCCTTGTAGTAGTATACCCCTCCGGAAGCAGAAGCGGAAGCTGGGATGCCCATGCCCAGGATCTGATTGATGGCATCGAACTCATGGGTGAGCAGGTCGCCCGAGAGCCCGGTTCCATAATCCCACCAGCATCTCCAGCGGAAGAAACGTTCGGGACTCCAGGGATGCTTCTCCGGACAGGGTTCCTCGAACTTGGTCCAGTCCACGGTTTGTGCATTGGCATCCGGATGGATGTCATAGACCCAGGCTCCGTTGGGAGAGTTCCGGTTGGTGCATACCTCGATCAGGTTGATTTTCCCGATGAGTTTCTTGTCAATGGCCTCCTTGGCCTTGATGTAACTTTCCGTTTGCCGTCCCTGGTGCCCCAGTTGGTATACGATGCCGCTGGATTTTACGGCATCACGGATGGCATAGTTTTCGTCCATGGTCAGGCTGAAACCCTTCTCCTGGTATACATGTTTTCCGGCCCGGGCTGCATCGATGGTCATTTGGGCATGCCAATGGTCCGGTGTGGCAATGATGACCGCATCGACATCATCCGAGGCCAGCATATCCCGGTAATCCCGGTAACGCTTAGGTGCCGGACCCATCTTTCCATTGCTTCCTTCTCTTCCAATGTTAGCCGCTGCCGCCATTCCATCCTGGGCATGCACATCAAAAAGGTCGCAAACTGCAGTGATCTGGATATTCAAATCGTCCTGTTCCATGAAGTCGGAATACCTTTTGTTGCTGGAATCCTTGGCCTCATCTTCTTTCCATCCCTGAACCGCTTTGGGAGTGGCAAAACCGGCTGCTTTCATCAGTTGGGTGCCCCGGATTCCAAAACCGATGATCCCAATGCGAAGGGTATCGCCATCGTGTTTGTAGGGTGTATATTCCAGATTTCCAGTGCTCATGTTGAGCTCTTTGGCCAATTTGTGACTGCGGATGTGGTCCTGCCGCTGCTTTCTCCAGGTACCATAGGCCATGGCACCCAGCACAGGAACGGTGGCCAGGCCCCTGATCACATCCCTTCGGTTCATTTTTTTACCGCCTGTATTTTTATCTTTATCACTCATATCAGTCTAATCTATTTCTTGTTAAACAGAAACCGGTCCATTCCAATGATCTTTGATGTGGGAAACAATATCAACACCCAAAGGGTGAGAAGCTCTATGAGGTTTTTATTTACCCAAAGATAACTTCCCTCGGTGGGCATGGCATAGGAGACCCCGATAATGGCGGGATGAGAGAGATAATAAAATGCCAGCAGGATGATTCCTGCCAAAGAGGCCACCCTGGTGAAGAGTCCCACAATCAGGCCGGCACCAATGAGAATCAAGCCCCAGACATTGATAAAATCCATCACATTCAGCACTGCGGCATTCCCTGCCATGGCATGAAACACACCTTCCACAATACCCCCTGAATCCATCAGGTAGCCGAGGGATGACCAATTGGGATTTAGCAGCTTGACAATTCCTTCATACAGAAAGTGCCAGCCAATGGCAACGCGCAGGATCACCAGCGACCACAACTGCCATTTTGAATACGTTATATCTTTCATCATCTATTTTTGTTATTTGGCGAACAAAAGTGAAGAAGCGAATTTAACAATTCTTGAATTAATTATTGTATACTTTTTACACAATATGCCTGGGTGACGTGAATCTTTGATCAGGAACCCGCTTTTTGGGCACTTGAGTACTTCCCGATCAGAAAGGCCATGATGATGACCAGGTAGAGTTGTCCGAACAATGCAGTGAAGGCAGCCAGGGACCTGGCCAGGGCAGTCAGGGGCAGGATGTCACCGTATCCCAGCGTCGTGAGGGTGACAAAACCATAGTACAGGAAGGTGGAGAATTTATTCTCAGGATCACCTGTCAGGGCAAAACTGCCGGGGGCAATTAGCTCCAGTATGATGAACAACATGGAAAGGGAGAGGCCGATGAGCAGGTAGCTGTTCACGGCGCATAAAAGGGTGGATGCTCTCACAATGCTGGCTCTGGCCACATGGGCAATCAGGGCGATGGTGATCACCACAAAGAAAATCGTATTCAGGGAAAAGGTAATATAGGGCATGGAATCCGATTGCCTGAAAAACAGTCCCAGCAGGGTCACGGCCACCACAATGGAAGCAAAGCCAAACAGGAGCCTGAAAACGGAGCGGCTGAAATCGGCAGCCAGCAAACCGGATACCACCACCAGGCACAGCAAGGTCCTGTTTACCAGGGTGAACTCTATGGGGATGACGGGCATCATAAATATGAGCACCAGCAGGGCAATCAACAATGTGATGTTGGTGCGCAACAAACTTCTTTGCCTGTCCGGACCCGATCTGATCATGCTGAGGTGCGTTTTTGCTTTCATGATGCGTAGGTGTTCATAATTTCTTTTCGATAAACAAGCAGTTTTTATTTCCCCTGCGCTGGTAGCTCATCTTGTTGGAAAAGGTTTGTACCAGTGTCAGTCCCATGCCGCCAGAGCTTGCCAGGGAGGAATCATCGAGGGGGTCTTTTCCTTGTTCAAGGGGATTGAAAGCGATTCCATCATCGATGACCTCAATCTGGAGGGTGCTTTCATTCTTTTTCATCCTGAGTTCAATGGTATGCTCCTGCTGATCCTCATAGGCGAACCTGACAATATTGGAGAACAGTTCTTCCACAATGACCAGGATCTGTCTCTTTTTCGACAGGGGGATTTCCCATTGGGTGTCCAGAATCTCCAGATCCTTCCTGATCCTTGGGATCTCGTGTATTTCGGAACGGTATTGCCAACTTTGCTCCATCTTAGGGTTCTTTGATAAATTCCACCGGATTGAGTTTGGCCAATCGAAGCGTATGGTAAAATACGGAAATCCAGCTAAAAAATATCAATACAACCGCGCATGCCGGAAAAATCCAGATGGGTATATCGATCCTGTATTTGAAATTGCGCAACCACCTTTCCATGAGAAATAGGGAGGCCGGCACAGAAAGGGCTGAAGAGAACAGGGCCAGCCAGAGGTAATAGAACAACTCGGGCAGCATGATCTGACGGAGGCTGGCACCGTGGATCTTTTTCAGGGTGGCCGACTTGATCCTTTTTTGCATGAAAAAACCACTCAGGGCAAAAAGGCCCAAGCCGGAAATAAGGATGGAAAGCCCACTGAATGCAAGCAGCAGTCTGATCTGGGTGAGCTCAGATTCATAGAGCTGGCTGATGAGGGAGGCAGTACTTTGGTACTCCAGGGGAAACGCAGGGAAGAGATCTTCCCAGACCACCCGCAAATGATCCAGGGCTGGCTCCAGGTCTCCCGATGGAAGAATGGAAAAACAAAGGAGCCAGGTATATTTGGGAAAAATGACCATGGGGGAAATCTGATCATCGAGTCCTGAAAGGTGAAAATCTTCCACAATCCCCGTAATGGGCCCTGGCCAGATAAAGCCCTCATAGGCAAAATCCAGGTCCAGTTCCCTGCCAATGAGCTCTTCCGGATCCCCGGTAAGCATCTGGGCGGCAGTTTCGTTCAGTACAAAATACTCTGTGGAATCTTTCGGATCATATTGGACAGGGAAATCTGAACCATGGAGAATTTCCAGCCCGTAGAAACGAAAGAATTCCTGATCCACCGGAAATAGGAACAACTGTTTTTCTCCCTCATCCACCCCGTCGATTTCAAAGGTATTGGCATCCATGGTCTGTCCCGTCGGTTCTTCCATGCTCCCGGTCACATGGGCCACATGCGGACTTTCCATCATTCGGTTTTTGAACACCTCAAACTGATCGACAATTTCCCGGTGCAGATTGGGAAGGTGAATGGCCTGTTTGGCAGAAGCTCCCAATTGCTGGTCCATGGCAAAGCCTGTCTGCCTGGATATGAGCAGCAGGTTGGATACCAATACAAAGGTAATGATGAACTCCAGGACGATGACCGCCCTGATAAACAGGTTTCGTCCCGAGATATCCGGAGGAGCTCCGGGTTTGGAGGAAAGATACCGGCGTTGAAGGTGCCGGTAAAGCCTGCCTGTGGAGATCCGGGATGTGGCCAGGGAACTGATCACAATCACCCCAAGCAGAAATACCAGGGAAACCACCATCATGCGCTGATCCTGGAACATGAAGCTGCCGCCTTGCTGTTCTATGGCAGGCGCCAGGACCAGCGTGATCAGCACGCCGGCCAGGTAAGCGATGCATCCGACCACCAGGTTGTCCACCACAAATTGTTTGAAAAACTCCTTCTTTCCGGCACCCATCTGCCACTGGATGACAAGCCTTTGGATATGAAGTTGATTCCGGCTGAATGCCAGCAGGGTGAAATTGAACCAGGCCAGCACAAACACCAGCATCCCGGCGATCCAGACAATCCATACAGTTCTCATCCGGACATTGGGCTGAATCTCCCGGGCTTTATGGGATCTCAGATGTATGTCGGTGATGGCTTGCAACCGCGGGGTAATTCCTTCGGCATAGGAGGCTTCCACATGTTCCCGGATGAATTGTTTCAGATCCGTTTCCAAAATCAGGGGATCAGATTCCGGGGCGAGCCGCAGGTAGGTCCAGGCTGTACCTTCGTATTCAATGGGATTTTCAAAGGAGGTCAGTGCCGATATTTTGAAATGGGTGTTTTCCGGGAAATCCCTGATCACTGCGCTGACCGTATAGGAAACTGCATCCGTTTCCTGCTGGTGTATGAGATCCACCACCTGGCCCAGCGGATCTTGCTCCCCAAAATATTTTCTGGCTGTGGTTTCGGTGAGCACGGCAGTGAAGGGTTCCGAAAGCAGCGAAGACGGATCCCCCGACACTACCTCCGGAACGAAGATCCTCAGGAAAGAGGGGTCGCATCCATAGGCATAGGATTCATAAAAGGATTGTTCTCCCACAATAAATGCGGCCTTCCTGAAAGGGGCCAGTCTTCCCACCTCTTCGATTTCGGGGAACATATCGGAAAATACAATCCTGTTGAGGGCCTTCCAGTGAAGTATCCTGGCCGTATGCCTATAAAACCCCTCGTGGTTTTCCTCAAAAGTGAGTCTGTATATTTGTTCTTTTGCGGGAAAACCGCGGTCAAAGGTCATGTGCCAGGCCGACCATTGGAAGGTAGCGAGAAAGGTGGTAATTCCCAATGCCAATCCCAAGATGACGAATGTGGCATACAGGAAATTCCTGCGAAGATTTCGCAAAGATAATAAGAGGTGCTTCCCAGTCATTTCAGAATCCTGACTGTAGCAAATATAATGATTTAGGATTCAGATACTGCAATGAGCCTGCCGGCGGTCCGGAAGATAAGCATGCCTTCCGAAATGCCTGGAGTCACCAGCGACACTTCACCCAAGGGTATCTTTTTCAGCAGATTGAATTCCCTGCCGGCTCCGGCTATGTAGAGGTCGCCATTTTCCGCCACCATGTATATCCTGCCATCCGAGGCTACCGGACAGGCGATGAAGCTGGTGGGAGACACCGTTTCTCTGTAGATCAATTCTCCGCTTCTGGCATCGTAGCAGGCCAGGTTCCCGTTCCACCGCAGCCGGTAGAGCAGGTCCCCGTATACAAGTACGGAGGTCATGTAGGCTCCCTGCCGGTCGTAAAACCAGGCAAAGGCCTCACCGGCAGAATCATCGCTTTCGGGGTATTCAATAAGCCCCTGTGCACTGCTTTTGACAGCCATCAAAGGGGCATGTGGACCATGGGCGCTGTTGAAAAATACCAGGTCCTTCCAGACCACAGGCGTGGGCACCGGGATGTCTCCGCCTCCCGACATGCGCCAGATCTCCTGGCCGGTTTTCAGATCGTATCCCCCGCGGTGTTTGTATCCGTTCACGGCTACCCTGGCCTCCTGGCCATCAAAATAGATATTGGGGGTGCACCATCCCGAGATTTCATCGCGTTCCTGCCTCCAGACTGTCTTTCCGGTTTGGAGATCCAGTACGGCCACAAACGCTGTATTCAAAGCATCTGCCTGGATGACCACCTTGTCCTGGAATATGACGGGCGAGCTGCAAAATTCCCACTCGGCAGCCTCCACCACATGCCAGCTGGAATTGATCAGGCCAAAATCACGTTGCCAAAGGAGCTCTCCTTCCACATTGTAGCAATACAAACCTTCTGATCCAAAAAATGCGATCACATGGTATCCATCCGTGGCGATGGTGGTATTGGCGTGGGAGGATTTGGGGTGTCTCCTGACCTGGGGGATTCCCTTGTGGGCATCCTTTTCCCAGAGCATCCTGCCCGTGGATTTTTCGAAGCATAATACCTTCCAGACATGTTCGGAAGAGTCCTCCACAGGTTCAATATCCCCGTATAAACCGGTGCGGTATCCCTGGGTGTCCTCGCTGCTGACCGCCGTGGTGATAAACACGCGGTTGTCCCAGATAACGGGGCAGGAGAGTCCCAGACCGGGAACTTCCACATTCCATTTCACATGGTGGGAAGTCTCTATATTGAAAGAGTCGGGAAGATGGGCATTATCCATAAATCCGGAAGCAAAATATCCCCGGTAAGAGGGCCATTGCCTGTTGCTTTGCATGGAGGCATAAAAAGAATCGGCCGAATCCACCTGGGCGGCCAGAAGGGGCCGATCGTCCGAACCCATGCATGATAACAAAAGGAACATTGCGAGGATAAGCCAGGGGAGGGAAGATTTCATGGTCTCAGATGTTTGTTCATAGCCATAAAGTTATGATTAAAATATTAATGGTATTTTTACATGTGCTTCAGGAATATTTGCAACCATCCATTGAGGTTCTGAATCTCAGAATCGATGAGCCCATCACCACCTTTACTGATCTGTTGTTTGCAGCCATTTGTTTTTACGCCTTTTTTCAAATCCGGAAGTTAGGGTACCACGGAAAGGTCAAATGGTACTTTAAGTATTATTTTCTGTGCCTGGGCTTCGGAGCCTTCTTTGGAGGCATTTTCGGACATGCTTTCCTCTACAGGCTTTCGCCAGGTTGGCAGCTGGTGTCATGGGTTTGTTCGGTGTTGGCCGTGGCCCTGATTATCCATGCCCTGGTAGAACTCTCCAAACCCCTGGTGAGTCCCCGGTTTACCAGGTGGGTGAGCAGGATCAACTGGCTCATTATGGCCTTCGCCCTGTTTTACACCCTATGGTCCCTGGGTTTTTCACCCGTGAAGTATTATTCCATTTTTGGCATGGTGGTGGTGGTGGGTTCCCTCTCGTACTATATTCATTTGAAAACCCGCAACAGGGGACTTACCGTATTGATGGCAGCCATTGGAGTCGGTTTTGTTTCGGCCCTGGTATTTAGTTTTGAGTGGGGTCTGAGTCCCTGGTTCAATCACAACGACATCAGTCATGTGATCCTGAGCTTCAGTGTTCTCGGCATGTATAAAGGAGCATCACTGATCATGAGTTAACCCCTGCCCGGCAAGCGCTTCAGCAACCCCCTCGGGGCCATCTGCCTGATCTGTTCACACGACCCGTAAGCCGAGCTGATGGGCGGCCTGGCCGGGTCCTTCGCCCTTTTTCTAAAGTTCACGCCTCCCATATCAGTTATTCGCCAATTCTTCCTTAACTTGATGGGGAATTTAAAACCCAACATCATGAATCGTTCAGAACAGGCCGAAGAACTTTTTCTTTCCGGGTACAACTGTACCCAATCCGTTTTGCTAAGCTTTGCCGATGATCTCAAATTCAGCAAGGAACTGGCCCAAAAACTGGCGGCCGGTTTCGGGGGAGGCATGGGCAAACAACAGATGACCTGCGGGGCCGTCACAGGAGCCATCATGGTCCTGGGTCTCCTGAAAGGGGAGGACGTGAACAACAACGAAGAACTGAAGGCTTCTTCCTACGGAGCTGTGAAGGATCTGACCCGGGATTTTATGGCAGAATACAAAACCACCAAATGCGCGGACCTGATTGGATGCGACCTGAATACACCAGAAGGCTCGGCCCGGTTCGAGGAAGAAAAGATCATGGAAAATGTATGCGTCCCCTGTGTAAAAAAGGCGGTGGAGATCGTGGAGAACCTCACCGCCTGATGCACATTTTCCAGACTCATTGTCCGGTCTCCAGGGGATTTTCCGACTGGTCGTAGAACATCTCCTGCAGTTCGGTGGCTGAATCATCGTTTTTCAGAAACCGGATCAGTTCGGCCAGCTGTTCAGACCGGCTTTGAAAGATCATCTCACCGATGGTCTTGTTGGGTTCGGATCCATCTCCTGCATAGTGGTTGGGATAACTGGCATACCACCATATTCCGGTATAGCCATAGGGAATGGAAAGCCTCTCCTGGTCCCGTCCCGATTGTGAGGATGCCCGGTCGGCATGCACCAGGTCGGGTCGCACCGCATAGACCATGGAAGTTTCCTCTTCGTCGGCATGTCCGCCATAATCGGTGTTTCGGAGCTTTCTGACCTCGCTGTCCAGGGCCCTGTCTGAGGGCTGGAAAAACACCACCGTATAGTCCTTTCGCTTGGCCAGCTGAGATTGGCAGAAATAACCGAAGAGGTTGTTGTTTCCACCGTGACCGTTGACAATGATGATTTTCTTAATGCCATTGCGTGCCATTTCCTCACAGGTCTCTTCCAGCATTTGCCAGACCAGGTCGGTGCTGTAAGCCACTGTGCCCGGTTGGTGTTTGGCTTCAAAGATCTGTCCAAAGTAAAACTCCGGGAATACCAGGGCATATTCCAGTGCGGCGGCCCGGGAGGCAATCTCCCTTGAGAGGATCATATCTGTGGAAAGCGGCAGGTGGGGTCCATGCTTCTCCATGATTCCGGCTGGCAGAAGACAGATCCCGTCCGAAAGTTCCACCGCCTTGATGAAATCAGGGGCGGTGAGCTCGTTCCATTTGTAAGGAAGTTGTTCACTTTCAGTGTTCTGTGATTGCAGGGGAACAGAAAGTAACCCCAATAGGGACAGGGCTAAAATGGCGTGTTTCAGTTTCATTTGTGTAAGTTTTAAGGGTTGATTTATACTTATTCATGTATCGATTCTATGGGAATTTCGGGGGCCTGGTCCAGGGCATGCATGGCATTGATCAGTTTGAGTGTTTGAAAACGGTGGAAGTTTTCAGGGCCAATGCGTTCCTCCCGGATCAAATCCCTGCTGAGAAGAAATTCCCTCATGGTCCCCCGCAAAAGCGGTGTGTCGGGAGTCACCCATTCCCTTCCGTCCCAGAACACCACATTGGCATAAAAGCTATCGGTGATACAATGATTTTTCACCACCAGGATGTCATCGCATGTGCCCCGCTGCTCGAAAAGCTTCAGAAGATTGGAACGATGGGCATATTTGTACCTGTAATCGATGGAGTCGGAATACACCAGTTTCAGGGAATTTACCTCTCGGGGCTGTGGTGGCTCATATTCGACCAAATCGATCACTGTTCCATAACTCACCCTGCATTTCAGGAGGCTCTTCTCCAAGCCCCCGGGCAATTGTATGGCTTCTGCCAGCCGGGGATGGTTCTTCAGTCCCAGCACATCCCTGCGAGAGCGTTCAAAACGCTCCTGGTGAAATTCCAGGTTTCTGAGTTGCCCATGGAATAGTTGTATGGTTTCAATAAACAGGGACATAGACTTTCTTTTGCATTTCTTCATACTCCTTACGCCATTCGCTCTGGAAGGTGATCCCCCCTCCGCTCTTAAATACCATCTTATCTCCCTGTTTTTCCAGGTAACGTATGGCCACAGCCGAATCCAGGTTCCTTCCGTCAAAATGGCCAAAAATACCCGTGTAATACCCCCGGTCATATCCCTCTGTATCCAGGATGATCTCCAGGGTTTTCTTCTTTGGTGCTCCACAAATGGATCCGGCAGGAAGCAAGCGAAAGAGGATGTCCCCCAGGTTGGCCCTGAAGTTTTCAGGCAGTCTTCCGGTGATCTCTGAGCTCATCTGCAACAATTCTCCCTGGTGGGTCCGGATCTTCTCAATGTACTTGAAACGCTTGACACGCACCTGGCTGGCCACCATGCTCAGGTCGTTGCGTATCAGATCCACTATGGTGTTGTGTTCAGCATCCTCTTTGGGATCTGAGGCCAGCAGGCCATATGCACCGGGAAGGGATGCATCCAGGGTTCCTTTCATGGGACTGGAAGAAAGGGTCCTGCCCCGGATCCTCACGAAGCGCTCCGGACTGAACACCACCAGCCTGTTGTCCAGCAAAAGTTTGAAGGGAGCCGCACTCTGCGTGAATATCTCCTGCAGGGAAAAATTGGTTTCCACCGGCGTGGGCTGGGTCAGGTTCAGTAAAAACGAGTTGCCATAAAGAATCTGATCCACCACGTGCTGAAAGGCCAGCCGGTAATTTTCAGGATCTTGTGGATGTTTGAGCCACTGGAGGCTTCTTCCGCTTTGCTTTTGGAACGCATGGTTCCTCACCCCCGGCATATCCAGGAAAAGGCCGGAAGCTTCGGCCTGTTCGGGAGTGCCCAGCAGATTATCCTCTCCAGAGAAGCTGATCAGGAAAACAAAAGGGATCTCCCTGGCTGCGAAATCATTGATCGCATGGATGGTTTGCTGTTGGGTGAGTGGTTCCAGGGGCTTCACATTAAATGTTTTTCTTATCCCAGTCCAGGGCAATTCTTGCAATGCTGGTGGCATGGCTGTCAATGGTGCTGAAGAGCGCCAGAACCTCCAGGTGTATTTTGCTGCTATCGATGGATTCGGTCATGCCTTCCAAAATACGCTGGTAGTGCTGCTTTTCCAGTTCCCTTGATAAGTTCCTGTATTCCTTATGCTTGGCCTTCATTTGCGCAGCTTGCTGCAGGTTGGCCTCGTCAAACACCACCAGGC
>CBDTYO010000107.1:0-11055 GCA_965364615.1 uncultured Bacteroidia bacterium | reverse complement strand
GCCGCTTTTGGTTTCAATTCCGAGCGATGCAGCCGATCCGTTTTCGTAGGATGTATCCCCAAATTCGTTATTCGTATTCAAGTTACCGGTTGCACGCACGTTAGTAAGGGTAATATTTCCGCTGCAGCCAGAAAAGCGGGTAAAGAAAGACGAACATTTACAAAATTAATCGAAAAAAAGTCCCATGTCAATAGGGGTAGGGCAGGGGGAAGGGTGTGTTACAGGTGAATCCTAATATAAATGGACATACACCAAACATGCATACATATTCATTAAAACCTGAAATCATGAAAAAGTTATCTTTTTATTCTTTTGTCGTTTTCCTGATGGGCCTCTTGTTTTTCACCGCTTGTGAGAACACCTTTGACAACGGACCCGGACTGGACGAAAACACCATTCTCCCAGAACAGCTTTCGGTGGATATTCCCCCTGCTCTTACGCAGGATGTGAGTGCCCTGAAGAGTGCTCCTGTTGTGGATACCCTGAAAGGAAGGGAAATCTACGGCCATCTGCGTTTTTTCATCCACAGCGGAGACCATGCCGGACGCATAGTGAAACACATCATTTATGCCATACGCCGGTACAACATCGACCAGGTAAAGACCGTCACCTATGAAAGTGAGGATGATGGACGCATCAAAAACCTGGTGGTGGTGGAAGGACCGGAGTTTGACGGCCGCACCTGGGAATACGGACTGACCATCACTGATGCGGAGTCTGAAGGCGAACCCGATGGAGGAAAGGCCATGCAGATCTTCTGGAACCACAGGAATCCCAAAGAAGGCATCACCCTGATCAAACCTTACAACCTGGACCGTACCCTTGAAAGGGAGATGGCCAAGGCCATGTTCCGGATCGATTACAGCGGAGCCGGTGAACTGGGTTATGACCACCACATGATCGTATCCATCGCTGATATGCCGGCCATTGATCCGCTGCTGGCCCCCTTTGCCATGGATGGTATGAAAATGTTTGTGGGCCAGAAAGGCGACAAGGTGGATGTATTCGGAAATTCCAGCCATCCCAATGCCAAATTCCTCACCGAGAAGGTGGGTTATAACTGGGCCTTTGTGGCGTCAGCCTCCAGGGAAGATGATGTGGCTGTGGTAGAACTGGGGCTCCCCCTGAGCACCGTCGATACAGAGTCGCGCGAAGTCTTACTGGTAGAGAACTCGATCTACAATGTGCTTTACAACGAGGTGAAAACCATCTGGCCCCATGCCAGTGATGAGATCCTGAATGCATGGTTGACCAATACAGAAGCACCAGGGTTCTTTAACACCCATGGTTTTATCCAGGGGGGTGAGGCTCCCGGTCCTGAGTACCTTCCGTTGGTGGACAGGATTGCGGATCTGGCACCCTATAATCCGAAGACCATAGCCAACCTGGAGATCAACTTCAAATAGGGCCAGTACATAGGATTGTTGGCTGTGCCAAAATCCCGACCCCGTTCGCCCAGCCGGACGGGGTTTTATTTTTCTGGCGGAGCTTTATAGTCCTTGTTGGGATCAATCTGAAGATACCGGCTAAGCCACCGGGTTCCCACATAGAAAGGCAGGGTATCGACCAGTGCGGCCACCATCTTAAAAAAGTAATTGGAGAGGATCAGGATGAACAAGCCATGGGCAATGGTTTCCCCGGGGTGGATCGAAATGGCGTTGGTGAAAAAATAGGTAATCAGTATCACTGCGATGGAATCCACCATCTGGCTGGTCAGTGTGGAACCATTGTTCCTGAGCCACAGGGCCTTTCCCTTTGTAAGCCGTTTTAACAGGTGAAATACCTGCACATCCACCAGCTGGGCAGAGAGGTAGGCAATCATGGATGCCATGGTGGCCATGCTGGTCCATTTTCGTACCTGGTAGAAGGTGTGATCGGGGTGGGTGATATCCGGCACTCCCGCGGTGAGTTTCACTTCGGGGGGCAGCACCCCGCCCAACCAAAGGATGAATAAAACCCAGGCATTCAGGGCCAATCCGGTCCAAACCACCATGCTGGCTCTTTTTTTGCCATAAAGCTCACTGATGAAATCGGTGCAAAGAAAAGTGATCGGGTAAGGCAGTACGCCCACAAAAACCACAAAGGGGATCCTCAGGGACCCAAGGCTGAAAGACAGGTCGATCTGCCTGCTGATCCCAAGGATATTCAACATGGCCAGGGTTCCCAGGAATAAACCCGAAAGAATCACGAATACCACCTCGCGGCGGAAGGCTATTTTCTTGTCGCTTACCGTATCAGAGCCAAACATATGGGTATCTATTTTTGACTAAGTTAACAGATTTGCTTAAGGGACTGTTCATTTCTTCTGCCAGCGATTATTCAATTATTTGCTTAATTTTAAGATATATGTGGAAGCGCTTAGGAAAACTGCTTCAGATTGCCCAGGGCAACCGGTTGATGATTGCCGCATTGCTACTTCAGGCTGTCTGCACCGGATTCTTTGCTGGCAGCCTGGAGTTGGGAGTCAACACCCTCTTCCTTGAAAATGTGGGAGCACAGGGCCTTCCCATGGCCATCATGGGGTCGGGTGCTGCTGGCATACTGATGACCATTGCCTACAGTTATTTCAGCAGGCAATTGAAGATCTATGCCTACGGTATCCTGAACCTGATCCTGGTAATGGGATTAACAGCCGTGGTGGTGATCGGCTTTTTCTTGTGGAATGGATCGCCCGAGGACCTGAGTGCTTATGTTTACTATGGTGTTTTCGCCTTTTCATTTCCCCTGGTTCTGATCACCCTGCATGGCTTCTGGACCACTGTTCGGGGATTTTTAAGCCCCAGCCAGGGCAAACAACTGACCGGAATCATCGAGCTGGCCCTTCTTGGGGGGATGCTGTTGGCCTTCCTTTCCACCCCTGTCCTGATCGGCCCCAATTTCGGGATCCATTTCATGATATTCATAGGCATGGGTTGCATGGTCTTTGCGTCTGCTTCTCAACTGTATGTTCTGTCGGGTCATAGATCCCGCCAGGGACCATTCATCGCCAGGGTGTACACCTCAGGTCCCTACAAGCTGTTCTCCCACAGATACACCGCCCTTATGGCCTCCTTCGTGGTCATGGGGGTCATGGTAGCTGCTTTGCTGCACTTTGTATTTCTGTCCGAAACCGGCGCAAGGTTTTACGGGGGGGCTGAACTGGCCGAATTTCTGGGTTATTTCTTTGCCATCGCCGTTTTCCTGGGATGGATGTTCAAAAGGGTGCTTTTCGGATGGTTCAAGCGGACTTTCGGGATCAGCATGACCCTCCTTTTATCACCTGTGGTTCTGTTGCTTTTGATGATCCTTTCGGCCATTGCAGGGGAGAGTTGCTTCAACAACGGGGGAACACAGCAATGCATTTACTTTTTCCTGCTTATTGTTTTTTCCACCCTGGCCAACCGTTCCCTGAAAGATTCCATGGAAAATCCTTCCATGAACCTGGTTTACCAATCCCTCGATCCTAGGGAAAGGTTCAATGTGCAATCAGGAATAGACGGGATACTGAGTCAGGTGGGGATCTTTTTTGTGGGCATGTTCCTGCTTGGGTTTGTCAGAATCAACTTCAAAGAGCCATTCCAGGTAACCTTCGTTCTGTTCATTCTGCTGGTAGCATGGTTTTTTGTGGGCCGGGCCCTCTACCAGGGCTACCAGCGCCTGTTAAAAGTCAGCCTTGAATCAGATCGGATTCTTGACCCTGTGGATCTCAGCCTTAAGGAGTTCTTTAATTTTGATCTTGATCTGACTGCCTTTCCCGCAGAATTGCTCGAGTTCAATGCTTATTATTTTCTTAACAACTCCAGGGAAAATCTGGTTTTGCTTCTTTCACATAAGCGCCCGGAAGTTCGCGAAATGGCCTGGGATTATTTTTTGAAGACTTCTCCGGGACTCCCTGAAGTAAGCATCAGGCAACTCCTGGTGAGCGAATCGGAACCGCAAATCAAGGAGAAAATCAGGGAAATGGGCAAACGAAAATTGAAGACCAGGCCCAATCTGCAGGAAGCTTTTATCAGGGAGCGACTGAATAAATTCAGCAAAGTTAGCAAGGAACCGGAAGATACCATCGGGGATGCATTTCAGTCAGGAAACCGGCATGAGATCTTTGCTGCCCTGTACATTGTGGCTGAAGAACGCGACAGCCGCCATTTGAATGACGTGATCCATTTGTTCCAGGAGGAGGACCCACAGATCCAGAGTGCTGCCATCGCCACCGCGGGTCTGATAGAGTTGGGAAACAAAGGGGTGAAAATCATCGACATGCTTGATCATCCGGTGCTTTATCAGGTGGCTTGGTCCGCCATCGTAAATCAGGGAGTGAAGATACTGGAGGAACTGGAAACAGCCTTTTACAGAACCGATGTGAGCATTGTGCTGCAGAAACGCATCGTTTCCGCGATTTCTGCCATCGGGGGGGAGCGTGCCATACAGTTTCTTTTGCAAACACTGGAATACCAGAACCGGGAGGTTCTGCATGCTGTGGTCTATGGTTTGTCAGAAAACAACTTTCAGGCTGCAAAGATCCAGGAAGTCATCATTCAAAATGCCATTCTCAGGATGGTCAGTGCGGGTACCTGGATCCTGGCTGCCAAAATTTCAGTTCGGGCAGATGATCCCGGAGGTTACATCGCCAAAGTCCTGGATCATGAATCCTGGGAGGTCAACGAATTGATCCTGATGTTGCTGGCCATGATCTATGACAGACGTTCCGTTCACAGGATCAGGACCAGTCTGCTCGACAGGCAATCGGACGATCGCGGCATGGCCATTGAATTATTGGAACTGTTGTTGATGCAACCCCTAAAATCCGTTCTGGTGGCTTATTTTCACGATGTTTCAGTCAGGGAAAAAATTGATAAGCTCAAGGTCCACTATCCGGTAGATGTATTTCCTGTGGAGGTCCTGTTAAGAAGAATGCTGAACCGGAATGGATCCCAGTTGGGTGATTTTGTCAGGATCTGTGCCCTGGAGAGGATGGGGACTGTGGTGCGCTTTTTTGACAATCAGCAAATCATCGCTCAGGGCTTCCATCCCAATCCGAGGATCAGGGAAATAGCGGCCCATTTGCTGGAAAAGTATGATCCGGAACAATTTCAAATGGTGAGTGCCCGCCCGGATTTCCCGAAGCAACTTCGTCCGGTAAGTGAAGACATGATTCATTGGTACCTTGAGACCACCATGAAGCTGACCTCATGGAAATTGTTTCAAAAAATCGGGATCAATTCTCTCTTTGCTCTGGTGACCAAAGCCAAAGCCTTTTCAGAAAAAACACCAGTGGATGAGAACAGTGTGATTCTGGCCAGATCCCTTTCCTCAGAGGAGTTTTCAATTCTTTCAGACGGGATCGCAATAATTGCCTCCCATCAACCTGAAATTTTGGAGCAGATTCGTTATCTTGCCACTATCGAAGCATGTGAAGCCTTCCTGATCCGCAGGAAGGAGTTTGTTGAGCTGCTCTTTGATGACAGGGCGCTTCTGCATGTTTTCTGTAGTCTCTTAAACCAGGCTCATCAGCAGTCGGTTTGAGGAATAGGTATGGTGTATAATGAATTTAAATGAAGGGTGAAGCCTCTATGATCAATGCCGGGGTGACAAGGATGAATCCATTTCCGGGAAGCAGGCCTTATGTATCTTCAGAGGATAAATTTTTCTTTGGACGCGAAGGTGCCGTTTCAGAACTTGTAGAAACTCTGCAGGCCAACAGATTTGTGGCCCTGGTGGGTGCTTCTGCCAGCGGAAAAAGCTCCTTGATCCAGTCGGGCATCATCCCTGAATTGCTTTCTGACATCAAGAAAGAGTGGATCCCGGTGTCCATACGTCCGGGACCACAACCCATGTTAAGCCTGATACGCGGATTTCAACAGGTATTTCCCCAAAAGATATCCGATAGGGAAGTGGATTCTTTTCTGAAGAATGCTCAGACCATCAAAGAATTCATCGGTGAAAAACAGCTGGGTAATTACCATTATTACCTGGTGGTGGATCAGTTTGAGGAGCTGTTTACCGGTCCGGCTTCGATCCGAAAGAAAAAAAGGAACGGAAGGAATCCGGAAACCAGGCAGTTCATAGAAAACCTGATCGGCGCAGTGGAAGACCAGGATAGCGGGATCTACGTCATGTTATCCATACGATCCGATTTTCTGGATATATGCACTTCTTACCGGCTGCTTACCGATCAAATCAACAAGAGCAAATACTTACTTCCTCAGATGAGCAGGGAGGCACTGTCCCTGGCCGTTACAGAACCCATCCATCAGTCAGGGGCATCCGTGGCTCCGGGTTTCGAAAAGTATCTGCTTGACGAGCTGGACGATCTGAATCCCACACTCCCTTTTCTTCAGTTTGCCCTGCACCATACCTGGAATCATTGGGTGGCCAGGGGACAACCCGATCAGCCCGTTTCGCTGGAAGATTTTCAGGCCATCGGTTCCGTCAACGCTAGTTGGGGCCGGCAACTGGAGGAAGCCTACGACCGGCTTGAATACCGGCAGAAGCGTATAGGCGAGAGAATGTTCAAATCCATCGCTTTTCGAACCGATACTGGGGAATACATAGGCTGGCAATCTTCCATTGACGACATTGCCCGAATTGCGCAGTGCAGCGCTGAGGAAGTGATTGAAGTGGCAGAAGTCTTCAGAAATACCGGAGGGCCCATTATTGGTCCTCATGGACCGGCCAGACTCGCCCCGGGAAGTATTGTGGAATTGTCCCATGAATGCCTGATCACCCTGTGGGACAGATTACAGCAATGGGTGGATGAGGAAGCGGAATCGATCCTGATGTACCTGAAATTATCTGAAGCTGCTTTCAAATATCAGCAGGGAAAGGTGGAACTCTGGAAACCGCCGGAACTGCAGAAGGCCGTTGCCTGGAGAGATTTGCAGGAACCGAATCCAGCCTGGGGAGCCCAGTTCGATCCTGCATTCGAGCGAACAATGGTTTTCCTGAGCACCAGCGAGGAGGAGTATGCGTACAACGAAGAGAAGAAGGTGATCCTGCTCAAGAGACGCAGGCTTATGATCCGTTCCATGGCCATTATCAGTGGAATAGCTGCAGTTGTGGTCCTGCTGGTTTTCCTCTTGTCAAAGAGTCAGCCGGAGGCTCCCGGTCAATGGGACAACCTGACTGTAACAAATCAAGGGGAAAACAACAGGGCAGTACCAGCCCAGCCCTCCCTGGAAAGGAATATGCCGCAGCAGGCCAATGAGCAGGAGGATGCGAATGCAGAGGCAGGACCTGGCGTGAGCACGGATGAGGGGCCAGAGGAAGAAACGCTGGTGGAACAGGAGGCAGCTGGAGATGATGCTTCTGATCAGGGCATCGATGACCAGGTGCCGGCAGAAACAGCCCAGGAGGATGCGGAAGCAGCCACTGGGCAGGAAAATGTCCCGGTTAACAATGAATATCCCCCGGGTAATACCGAAAATGCGACCTTTGCCCGGACCCGGAGGCTCAACATCGTCAGGGATGTGGCCGAACAAAGTACCAGCATCTCCAGAGATCCGGATCTCCAGGGTTTGCTGGCCTACCAGGCCTATAAACTGAATCTGGCCTATGGAGGTGATCCCTATGACCCTGGTATTTATAACGGGCTCTATGAAGCACGGAAGAAACTGATCTCCGCAGCCTATAACATCTATATCAATCTGAGGCATTCGGTGAAGGCCATGGTATGGCTCGACAGAACCGGCAGCATCTTGACTGCCAGCAGTGATGGAAGCATCAAGGTCCTATCCGGGAACCTGGCCAACCGGTCGTCCCAGATCCCTCTTGGCAGCACGGGACTCAACAACGAGTGCCTGGGGGTGAGTCCGGATGAAAGGGTGGCAGCCGTAGGGACCAATGGGGGAGGAATCATTTTTATTGAGCTGGAAAACAAGGGGGAAGTGATCCATCAAAGTACGGACCAGGGGGAAGTGGTACTTTTCATCGAAAACCTGGGAAATTCGGGCAGTTTTATTTCTGCCGGAACAAGCAACCGGATCATGAAATGGAATTACAATGATTTTAGCAGCTCCACCCTGGTCACCTCCCCGGACAGACCCACAGCCCTGACCACCTCTGCTGATGGCTCAAAAGCCATGTTCGGAACCAGGAACGGGAAATTGTACCGGGTGAATGTGGGCACTGTATCTCAATTATCGGAGGTAAACAATTTCGGGGGTAACCCGTTGCGGGCACTGGCATTCAGTCCGGGAGAAAGGTATCTGGCCACCGGGCACCTGGATGGATCGGTGAGGATTATGACCGGGGATGGACGAACTGAGCTTGCCCGCTTATATGGACCAGGGGCCAGGGTTTCCGCCTTGGAATTCAGTCCCAATGGAAAGTTCCTGGTGGCTGCTTCCCATGATGGCAATGTCTACCTTTGGAATATACAGAACATCAACAATCCCCCCCTGGTGTTCACCGAGAACAACGGATTTGTATTATCCCTGTGCTTCAGCCAAAACAGCAGCTTTTTCTACAGTGGGAGCGTTTCATATCCCAGAATGGTGGGAAGGCCCACAGAGCCAGACCAGATGGCCAGGGATTTCTGTTCTTTGCTGGGAAGGAACCTGAGTCAGGAGGAGTGGAACCAATACTTCGGACAGGATATACCCTACGAAGAAACATGTCCGAGATAATTCATAAAAGCATGCTGATATGACCAAACGGATTCTCATATTTCTTCTTTTGTCTATTGGTTATCAGACCTTGATGGCGCAAGATCCCGCAGGGTGTAACTTTCTGCTGGAAGACGCCAAAGAGGCCTATACAGCTGGAATGGTAGAGCTGATCCCCGCACTCCTGCTTCCTTGTCTGGAAGCTGGCGGACTTTCCGGTAGTCCCAGAAGGGAAGCATACAAACTGGTGATCAATGCCTATCTCTTTGATGATCTGCCACAGGATGCTGAAAACCTGATGAATCGGTTTGTGGAGGAATATCCGAATTACCGGGCCGGGGGAACCGATCCTGCGGAATTTGTTCTATTGCTGAATACGATCCTTCAAAACAAGGGGATTGATCCGGATGACCTGATTGAATATGTAGCGGAAGGGGATACGGCAAGTACCCGCAGCCGCAGACCCAGGAGGGAAAAGGTACTGGGCGTCAGCGGGCATTCACTGGGTTTTCAATCGGGGTTCAATGGAAGCCTTTCGCAGGTCATGGAGAGGTACAGCCTGGGAGATCCTGGCCAGGACCAGGGGCATTTCGGGATCCGGCCTGGATTCCAGTTGGGGGCCACCGTCAATTACGTGCTCAATGAACGCTTCGAAATCTCAGCAGACCTGCTTTTCAACCTCACCAGATTCTCCTATTCTGCCACACCCCTTGCGGACATATCATACAAATACATCGAAAACGGGAACCACTTTCAAATGCCTGTTTCTTTGATCTATGTGCTGAATCCGGAAAGCGAAGCACTCACCTATTATGCAAAGGCGGGGGTGGTGGCAGATTTCCTGTTGTCTGCCCATGGATCCGGGACCCGGACCAGTGATGCAGCAGGGAACGAAGTTTCGGTGGGAAAGACAGAGATCAGCGGATCGAGGAATCAGATCAATCTTTTATGGATGGCTGGCATGGGATTAAGGTACCCGCTCAACCGGTCCTTTTTCTTTGCTGAAGCCCGCTTCAGCATGGGGATCCTGGAATCGAACCGGGCAGATAGCCGTTATATGAATAATGATCTGAACTGGATGTTATATCATGTGGACAGTGATTTCAGGACACATCAGCTAAGTATCTGTGCAGGGATATGCTGGGACATTACAAAAGAGGAGGACCTTTGATATGAGATATGTTTCCCTGATTGCGTTGCTGGCCATTTTGTTATTTTCCTGTGAAAGGGATATCTCACCCGTTCAGGCCGAAAGATTCGTGAAATTCTATGGCAGCTACCTGATGGATGAGGCAGGGGAGGTGGAAGTGCTGGACAATGGAGGCTATGCCATCTGTGGCACAGTCAGTGCTTCGGGGCAAGGCAAAAGAATGGCCTTGATCGTGACCGACAGCTATGGCAACATGTTAAATGATTTCCCACAGTATTATAGCGAGGAGGGGCTGGAAGCAGGAGCTGTATCCCTGGTGGCTATCCAGGGTGGATCCGGCGGTTTTCTTTTAAGTGGATTTGTGGAACGCCCGGTGGGTGGATCGCAGAACGTGCAAAAGGATATTTTCCTGGTCAGGACCTCCCGCGCAGGAGAGGTGCTGTGGCAGAGGTCTTATGGATCCCTTGAAGAAGAGCAGGTAGAACATTCCATAAAAATGACCGGTCCGGGATTTATGCTGGCCGGATCCCAGGAGAAAAACGGGAGGTCGAATATTTTTGTCATGGAGGTCACCGAAGAAGGCGATTCCATTCCCATTGGACTGAATTTTCCCAATCCCAATGCCGAAAATGCCTCTGCCAATTACCTGTTGAATACAGGAAGGGATTATATGTGTGTATGCACCTTTGATAAAGCCTTTTCGCAGGGAACTGATATTCTTGTGCTTACTTTCAGAGAGGATCTGAGCCCCCTGATTCGCAAACTTTCGGGCGAAGGGAATGAATTTGGGAGCTGCCTGGTAGAGGAAGCCAACAACCGCTACCTCCTGCTGGGAAACCGCAGCAATGCTTCGGGAAACAGGGAGATGGTGGTGTATGCCCTGGAAAAGGATGGTTTATTGGTTACAAGCAGTGAACTGGTTGCAACCATTGGGGGATCGAATGGAGACTTACTAGGAAAGAGAATGATTAAAACCCCGGATGGCAGGTATGCCATTGTGGGCACGCAGGAAACGGGAGCAGAAACCCAGATGTTCCTGCAGTTCCTTTCCTCGGGATTCAGCGTGGGAGCTCCCATTTCCTATGGATCCTCAGGGGTTCAGGCCGGCCGGGATATTGATGTGGGTGCGGACGGGGGAATGGTGATGCTTGGCATCAACAGCTTTGAGACGAACAGCATCATCTCTTTGATAAAAACAAGTGAAACAGGGGATTTATAATGGCTTACAGGAACAGTTACGGAAGGATGAATTTAAGCGCCAGGGGGCTGCTTACCACCTTGTTTTTGTTGACGACAGGCCGTTTGGCATGGGGACAAGTTATC
>CBDTYO010000106.1:0-11108 GCA_965364615.1 uncultured Bacteroidia bacterium | reverse complement strand
CATAGAATCCCAGAATATTAAACGACAAGGCCCGCTGGAAGAACTTCACAAGCAGGTGGGTGAACATGTTCGTCAGTCCATCGTGCAAAGCCTGAGAACCTATCCCGAAAACCTCCCGGTGGAAAAGGACATCGAGCAGGTCAAAAGAGAACTGAATGAGATCTACAAGAAACTGAGCTGAGCTTATACAGCATACCTGAAATTGAGATTATGTTGTAACTTATGGGCTTGAATTTTCAAGCGATTCCTGGATATCAGCAAGTGAATTGCCTGCAATCTCAGCCGTGATGAAAGAGACAGCCGCTATCATGATGACCGATATTGTCGGTTTTTCCAAAATGGACAGACAAAACGAAGGTCTGTTCGCAGAGATCTGCGGAACACATAAGAATATCCATCACACACTTGTTGACCGCTTCAATGGCAGGCTTATTCAAATCTACGGCGATAAATCGCTGAGCATTTTTCATGATCCTGTGGATGCAGTGAACTGTTCCATAGAGATTCTGAAATCCCTGAAAGAGGAACCTTTGATTCCCCTGCGAATCGCCCTTCATCAAGGAGAAGTGAATGTGGAAGGAGAGGATATATTCGGGGTCGCCGTAAAGGTCGCTTCCCGGATCCTGAAGAACGCCATCACCAACAGCATCCTCCTTTCGGAGACAATAAACCAATTGGTGGAATCGGAACCCGGTATTAAAACCCGTTCGCTGGGCCTTTGTCATTTCAAACATACGGATCAACCTCTTGAGATATTTGGGATAAGTCGTCATGATCTTTCCCTACCCGAGGGGCTGCTTAAAAAACAGAAGGAGACCGGGAAGGGGCCAGCCACGACCAGCCAAGGCCATCGACTGCTTGCGGCGATCATGTTCACAGATATGATAGGCTATACTGCATTGATGCAGGAAAATGAACAAAAAGCGAAACGGAACCGCGACCGGCACAGAAACATTCTGCAGACATCGATCGCTCAGCACCAGGGCAAAATATTGCAATATTACGGTGACGGGACGCTAAGCATATTCAACAGTTCCCTTGAAGCCATCGACTGTGCCATCCATATCCAGTCAAAACTGCAGGAGGAGCCAAAAATTCCCTTAAGAATAGGCATGCATGTGGGGGACATCGTGTACGATGAGGAAGGCATTTATGGAGACGGAGTCAATGTGGCTTCACGCATCGAAGGCCTGGCAGTGGCCGGAAGTATATTGATCTCGGGCAAAGTGCACGATGACATTAAGAATCATCAAAGCATTTCCACGGTAAGTTTGGGGGCATACCAACTGAAAAATGTAAAGAAACCCGTGGAGGTCTATGCCATATCCAACAGGGGTTTGGTCATACCCACCAAGGCCGAAATTAAAAACCAGCCCCATAAGAAGGAAAAAAGCCTGGCCATTCTGCCCTTTGCCAGCTTTAGTCCGGATGCCGAAAATGAGTTCTTCTGCGACGGGATCAGCGAAGCCATCATCAATACCCTGACCCAACTGGAGGGTTTGTCTGTTACGGCCAGAACCTCTTCTTTCGCATTCAAGGGGCAGAATAAAGACATCCGGGAATTGGGAAAGATATTGGGGGTGGTATACATTCTGGAAGGATCCGTACAGAGGCATCGGAATAAGATCAGGGTCACTGCCCAATTGATCGATACGCTGAGCGGATTCCATATTTTTTCAGAGGTATTTGACAGGGAATTGATCGATGTGTTTTCCATCCAGGATGATATCGCCTGGCTGATTGCGGAAAGGCTCCGGGAAAAAATCAACCTGGAGGAGAAGCATGAATTGAGCTCCCCCAAGACAAAGAATCTCCAGGCGCTGGAATTCTATATGAAGGGCACAGAATTAATGAATACAGGGGCGCATGACAACATCATTAAGGCCATCGATATGTACCGGGAATCCATCGAAATCGATCCCGATTTCGTGTTGCCCTATACCGGGATATGCATGTGCTACACCTTTCTCGGCGCCTGGGGCTTCCTGGACCAGGCCGAGTCCCATCTCAAATCCAGTGAATATGCGCACAAAGCACTGGAAAAGGACCCAAACCATCCCAAGGCCCTGGTGGTGCATGCACTAACAACTGGGACTTCAAAACGTATAAATCCGGAATCAAGCAAGCGCTGAAAATCGCTCCGGGTTCCTCAGAAGTAAGGCTGTTTCACGGGATCCTGATGTTCATGCAGGGAAAGGTAGAGGATGCACGGAATGAGTTGCTCCTTGCCCAGAAACTCGATCCCCTCAATTCGAATGTCCATACCCGGTTGGGATACGCCTATCTCTGCCTGAAAGAATACGATATGGCGCGCAAGTGGTTCCGTAAGGCCCATGAAATGGCCAGGTTAGACCTGTATTTTCAATTCATGATTGCCTGGAGCTATTTACTCGAGAACCGCTACGACGAGGCCGAATCAGCGTTGAATAAGCTGGATGCTGACAAGGATGGGTACCGGTTGAAACAGGGAACCGAAGGGTATCTTCATGCCAAACAGGGCAGGGAGGATCAGGCCCGGGAAAAGATCCGGCTGATCAGGGATCTTGGCGCACAGGGAACACTGAAATTCCCGAATCTCAATCAAACCCTGGTATACGCGGGTCTGGATCAACTTGACAAAATGTTCCACCACCTGGAAAAAGCGTTCGAGGAAAAACCGATCTCCCTGATGTTTATCAAGGCTGATCCGTTCTGGCATCCCTACAGGCAGGATCCGAGATACATCGATCTCATCGACAGGGTCTTCAAAGTTTGACCCTCGCAGCATGCAGGATTTTCTGATCCGTCAGCCACAATCCTGACCGTTTACCACAGTTGCCTTTCTATTCACCACAATTCCTTTCCTCCGGCTACTGCATTCCGGACAATCCTTTGTTTGCCGCGTAGATTTGAACCAAACAAATTTAAACGCGAACACCCATGATACACAAAACCAATTATCTGACCATGTTGGCCGCTGCACTGATGTTGATCGGTGTCGGGGCCAACGCCCAGCCCACAGGGCGCGATATCATGCTCAGGGCAGACGAAAGACCCGACGGCGAAACCCGGAAGTCCGTTATGACCATGGAACTGGTGAACAAACGGGGCAGCAAAAGGGTCCGCACCATGCAATCATACTCCCTCGATGTAGGGAAGGATACCAAAAGTATTATGTTCTTCCAGGAGCCGGCCGACGTAAAAGGCACGGGTTTCCTGACCTGGGACTACAACGATGAAGACCGGGACGATGATCGCTGGCTTTACCTGCCGGCCATGAAGAAGACCCGCCGGATCAGCGGATCCTCTGCCAAAAAGGAGTACTTCATGGGCTCGGATTTCACCTACGACGATATGGGCAACCGCAGCGTGGACGCCGACGACCACGTACTTCTTCGTGAAGAGATCCTGGACGGGCATCCCTGCTACGTCATCGAAAGTACCCCGAAGGACGAAGATGGGCTTTATTCCCGCACGGTGGGATGGATACGCAAGGACAACTACATCGCCCAGAAGGTGATGTTCTACGACCGGATGGGCACCCTGTTGAAAGAACTGCAGGTGGAGAAGGTAGAACAGATCGACGGTATCTGGACTGCCACCCGGGTAAGTATGGTGAACCACCAGCGGAACCACCAGACGGTGATCTCCATAGTATCGATGGAATACGACACCCCCATGGATGGCAGCCAGTTTACCGTAAACGCACTAGAAAAGGGATACCTCCAGTAACATGAAAGCACTGATATTCATATGCTCGTTACTTCTCACCGGGTCGGTAGCCATGGCCCAAACAAAGGATCCGCTCAAAGTCAAGGGCTTTGTGGATACCTACCATGCCGCCCGGTGGAATGCCCCCAATGACTTCCTGGCTTCCCGCTCCCGATTCAGGGGGGAGATCGAAAAGATCAGCGGGAACTCATACTTCTTCATTTCCATGAACGCCATGCACAACCGTGTGCTTCCTGAACTCACCGACATCACCTTCCGGGAGGCATTCATGGAATTCACCGGACAGGGGTGGGGATTCAAAGCGGGCCGCCAGATCATTATCTGGGGACAGGCCGACGGGATGAAGATTACCGATGTGATATCGCCCATGGACCTGACCGAATTTCTGGCCCAGGACTATGACGACATACGGATGCCTGTTAACGCATTTACTGTGAGCCGTTTCACCGATTACTGGCAATTGGAGCTGGTATGTGTCCCCCTATTCGAATCCTATATCCTGCCCGGTGAGGGCAATCCCTGGGCCCTGGATCTGACAGGCGGAATGGAAAACGTCGTGATCGATCCGGCAGTGGAACCCGAATTCCTCTTGAAGAATATGGAATATGGGGGGAAACTCGCATTCTACTTTTCTGGGATCGATATTGAGCTTTCCGCCCTCCATACCTGGAACAAGATGCCTGTATACCGGTACCGCAGCGAGGGTGAGGAAATGCATATCGTACCGGAGCACCACAGGATGGGATTCGTGGGGCTCGGATTTTCCAAATCCCTTTCTGCATTCATCCTGCGCGGCGAGAGTGCTTTCTACTTCGGGAAAAATTACACCCAGTCGGCGGAAGGAATGGGAAACGGTCTTCCGGAAAGCAACAGCATCAACTACCTGCTTGGGATCGACTGGTATCCCGGGGGGGAGTGGATGGTGAGCGGACAGTTCTCGGATGAATGGATCCTGGATCATTCGGATGCTATCCTGAATCCCGAACACACCCTGATCTCCACCCTTGCGGTGAGCAAGAAACTTTTTCGAAGCAATCTGAAGCTGGCCTCATTTGCCTACTTGGAACTTAAGGAGGGTTCTTTCTTCTCGCGCACCAGCGCCGATTACGCTCTTTCAGACAACATCCATGTATCCACAGGGGTGGACTGGTTCCATGGGGACAGCGGCACCTTCGGACATTACAAAGAAAATTCCCAGGTCTGGGTCAAAGCAAAATATAGCTTCTAATTCATAAAAACCAATTGCCATGCTATTCAATATTCAAAAAATCAACCGTTCGTTTGAAGGTACTGCCGGGATCCTGATCCGGCGCCGCTGGCTCTTCCTGCTTGCCTTCGCAGTGATCATTGTATTGAGCCTTTATGGCTCCACCCTTATCCGGATCGATACCTCCAACAAAAATTCCTTCCTGGCGGGGGATCCGATCAACATTCAGACCGACCAGTTTGAGGAGATCTTCGGGAACGACCAGTACATTGGGATCCTGGTCGAAAACAAGGAGTTATTCTCCCATGATAAACTCATGCTCCTCCGGGAGCTGCATGAGGAGCTGCTCGACAGCGTTCCCTTCCTTGAGCGGGTGACCTCGCTCAACGACCTGGAATTTACCGTGGGCAACGAATACGGCATGTCTGTGGAACAGTTGATCCCGGCTGTGATCCCACAGAACCAGGCTCAGATCGATCAGATCAAAGACAAGCTCTTTCAAAAGGAGAACCTGCGCAGTCGCCTGGTATCCTCCGATGGCAGCCAGACCTGGATCTCCGTTAAATTCCTCCCCTTCCCCGACGACTGGCAGGAAAAGACCGGCCAGAGTCCGGAGGAACTGGTAGGAAAAACCGTACTATCCGTCATCGGGCAGGAAAAGTACCAGGAATTGAATCCCAAAGCTGCCGGGATGCCGATCGTCAATTATGAAAAACGAACCTATTTCGAGAAGGAGAGCGCCCGGGTGATGGGAATGTCCATCTTCATCGCCATCATCATCCTGGCCCTCGCTCTGCGCTCTTTCTGGGGGGTGGTCATTCCCCTGTTCTCCGCCATCAGTTCCATCCTGATCGTTTACGGGTTTACGGGTTTCCTCGGAGTCCCCATCGATAACATGGTGCTGACCTTCCCCTTCCTGATCGGCTTTGCGGTTTCCATTGCCTACTCCATTCACCTGTTCAGCTTCTTCAAGCGTCATTACAGGCAACACGGGCACTGCAAGTCTGCCATTATCCACTCCTTCGGGGAAGTGGGCTGGCCCGTAATGTTCACTGCCCTGACGACGGTCACTGCATTGCTGAGCGCCCTGTTTATACCAGTGAAGACAGTCCGTTTTATGGGCCTGTCCACGGCCGGGGTGGTAGCGGCTACTTTCCTGGTGGTCATGGTGCTGACCCCGGTGCTCCTGAGCTTTGGAAAAAACCGCAAACCGGATAAGAACAAGGTGCTGCAAAAGCACACCCGGCTGGAGAAAGGGTTGAATAAGATGGGGGCCTGGATCCTGGATCATCCCAAAAAGATCATGATCTCCTACCTGCTGGTCACGGCAGTGCTGATCGTCGGGACCACCATGGTGAAGGTCGATACCGATCCCAGGAAATCCCTGGGAATGAAGATCCCCTACGTGAAGAACCTGTTCGAGCTGGCCCAGACTGAACTGGGAACCCTTTACTCCTATGATGTGATGATCGAGCTGCCCGAACCGGGCATGGCCAAGGAACCTGAGGTGCTGCGGAAACTGGAGGCCCTGGAACAAACGGCCAGGAATTCCTACCTGACCAAGAAGACCCCGTCGATCCTGGATGTGATCAAAGACATGAACCAGGTGCTGAATGCCGACGATCCCGCCTATTACCGGTTGCCGGCACAAAGAGACCTGGTGGCCCAGCTACTTCTTCTGTATGAAAATGCAGGAGGGACCGAATCGGAATACTGGGTCGACTATGATTACAGATACCTGAGGCTTTCGGTCTTCCTGGCAGACATGAAAATTTCAGAGATGAAGGCAGCCTTCCAGGAGATCACTTCGGAGGCCGGGCGTATGTTTCCCGACTCAGAGGTCATGGTGGTAGGAACCATCCCCCAATTCATGAAGATGATCCAATACGTGACCAAAGGACAGGTGGTCTCCTTCGGGATTGCCATGCTGGTGATCGCCGGGCTGATGATGATCGTATTCGGAAGCGTGAAGACGGGGCTCATCGCCCTGATCCCAAATTTGACTCCGGCCCTTGTGATCGGCGGCATCATGGGATTCTTCGACATCCCCCTGGACTATTCCACGGTGTTGATCATGCCGATGATTTTGGGACTTGCGGTGGACGATACCATCCATTTTATCAACCACAGCAGGCTGGAGTTCAGACGGACCCGCAATTACCGGGAAAGCATCCTGAAGTCGATCCGCTCGGTGGGTGTGGCCCTCATATTCACCACCCTGGTGCTCAGCGGGAACTTCCTTTCCTATATGACTTCTGAGGTCAGGTTCTATTTTTTCCTGGGTGTGCTGGCCATTTCGGGGATGCTCTCGGCCCTGTTTGCCGATTTCTTCATCACCCCCCAGCTGTTCCGGAAATTCAAAATCTTCGGACAGGAAGAGCCCCTGGATAAAGAAGCTGATACGGGCGAGTCGAGACTCAGTGCTTAACCCTGCATATCCCCAGACCTGCCATGCCCCGCGTAAAACGGGGCCATGGCAGGTCTTTATTTTTATGTAACTTAGGCTGTATAATCCAGAAGCGCATGCCCCAGTATTTCATTCTGTTCACCGACATCCCTCATTACACCCGTTTGAGCCGTGATCCCGACGCCGGACTCACATCGGTCCTTAAATCCTACAAAAGCACCCTGACGTCGGCCGTGGATGAAGCGGGGGGTACACTGGTCCATTGCCGTGCCGACAAATCCCTCAGCCTGTATGACTCAGCTTCAGCGGCTCTTTGGGCGGCGCACGCCGTCCGCGATTCGGTGCAGGAAAACACCGGCATCCTGCTTCGGTCAGGAATTCACTTCGGGGAAGTGAGGTTCATGGAAGACGAGGCCATTGGCGAAGCGATCAATACAGTGCTCCGGATCTGCAGCATATCCATCGAAGGGAGTGTTTTGGTTTCGGACCTGGTCTATGAACAGGTGAGCGGGGACGTACAATTTGCATTTCGACGGTTGGGACTTTTCAGGTTGAAACATGCACCCGGACCCGTTATGCTGTATTCCTGCGGGAAGGTGGGGACCGATCTGCCCGGAAGGGATGCCTTTCCTTCGGACGAGCAGGTACCCGACAACAGCATTGCCGTGCTTCCTTTCCGCGACCTGAGTCCGGGACAGGACCAGGGCTATCTGGGTCTGGGCTTCAGCGAGGAGATCATCAACAACCTGTCGCAATTGCAGGGGTTGAAGGTCACCGCCCGGTCCTCCTCTTCTTCCATAGCTAAAAGAAACCTGGATATTAAAGAGATAGGAAGGGAGCTCGGGGTATCACATATCCTGGAAGGTTCTGTACGCAAATCGGATGACAAACTCCGGGTGAGTACCCAGATGATCAATGCCAAGGATGGATTCACCGAATTCAGCCTTTCCTTCGACCGCCAGTTCAGCGACATATTTGACATCCAGGAGGAATTATCGATCCGCATCGTTGAAAGCCTGAAAGAGAAACTGGACATATCCGCCTCCACCGACAAGTTCAGGGAAAAGCACCACTGGGACCCTGGTCTGTACGACCTGTTCCTGAAAGGACACTACGAGCTCCAGCACGGATCGAGGGAGCACATCCAGAAAGCCCTGGATACCTTCAGGAAGATCACCAGGATTGAGCCCGCCTTCTCTCCTGCTTATGCCAGCCTGGCCATCTGCCAGCTGACCATGGGGGTCGTGGGCTTTGTCGACCGGGTCCAGGCTTTTTCTCTGACCCAGGCTGCGTTGGACAAGGCCATCGAACTGGATCCGGAATACACAGGGAATAAGATCGCAAGGCTGATGGCTGAATTCTGGATGGGAGGCTGGAACCTGCCTAAGTTCAGGCAATATATCCAGGATTTGTTGCAGATCTATCCCGGTTCGGCACAACTGAGGATGTTCTATGCCATGTATTTCTTCATGGGAGGCCAGGTCGAACAGGCCCTGATGGAGCTGAAGCTGGCCCAGGAGCTTGATCCCTGCTCCATCGATATCAAGGTGCGGTTGATGCGGGTGTACTTTGCCAGAGAGGATTTTGACAAGTCGCTCGAGATCTGTGATGAGCTCATAGAACTTGAATCGGGCAACCAGCTCCGGAAATTTCAACGGGCGTGGATCCAGGCTTTTGCCGGGGACGAGGAGAAAGCCCTGAAAGCATTCAAGACCTTCCCCGATATCAAAGATTTCCAGGCTTACAAAGTCTCCGGACTGGCTTACCTGTATGCCGTTCAGGGCCATGCAGAGGAGGCATTCCGGCAGCTGGAGATCCTGAAGGAAATGGCACGCAACAAGGAAATGGCATCCCCGAACTTCCACCTGGCCATCGCTTATTCGGGAATGAATAACCACGAGAAAGCCCTGGACCACATTGAACTGGGATTAAAGGCCACGGAGTACGATTTCCTGTTCATCCAGTCGGAACCCATGTGGAAGGCCTACCGGAACGATGAGCGTTTCCGGAAACTCTGCCGCCGGGCATTCAAAGGAATCGACAGGGGAAAACATGTGACGATCCGGACGGATACCCTTGAGAAGCTGGAGCTCAACCTGGCCGATCTGTGGTATGTGGCTGCGGAGGATAACTATTCCAGATTGTACTGGAAGGAGGAAGAGCAGATGCAGGAACGATTGCTGCGCATTACCCTGAAAAACCTTGAACCGCAGTTGGAGGACCCGTCCATAGTCCGCTGCCACCGCTCTTTCCTGGTCAACCTGGCCCAGGCCTACGAGGTCAGGGGCGATGCATCCGGTTATAGCCTGGCATCGCCCGAGATCAGGGAGGAGATCCCCATTTCCAGGTCACGCGGCAAGGAGGTCACCGCCCTCCTCCGCGCCCAGCAGGAATGATCCCTGGGCTTGGGCCATTCCTGTCCGGTAAGTCCCCGGTTCTTTCCACACCCATTTCGTTTTTGCCTTCCCCCAGGCCCATCTGCATCCCTTCCTTTCACCCCACGACCAGCCATTCACCACAGGCATGCAGCCTGGTCCTTTCAGAATGGGACCCTCCACAACAAGCATGAGAAGGACCCTTCAAAAACCATGTAGATTTGATCAAGAATCTCATAGCAAAAACAAAAAACCATACACCCATGAATTACAATCATAAACAAAGTCCAAAGAAGATACTTATCGCCGGAGCCACAGGCTACCTAGGGAAACACGCCGTTCAGGAATTCAAGAAAAAGGGATATTATGTCAGGGTCCTTGCCAGGGACGAATCAAGACTCGAATCCATCCGTTCGTTCATAGACGAAGCCTGGATCGGCGAAGTTACCGATCCGTCCACCCTGCGGGGCATCTGTCATGGAATGGACTATGTTTTTTCCAGTGTCGGGATCACACGCCAAAAGGACGGACTCAGCTATATGGACGTGGATTACCGCGGGAACAGGAACCTCCTTGATGAGGCCCTGAAGTCGAAGATATCCTGTTTCATGTACATCTCGGGATTCAACGCCGAGAAGCTCACCCGCCTGAAGATCGTAAAGGCCAAAGAACGTTTTGCCACCGAGCTTAAGACCTCCGGCATGAACTATGTCATTGTCCGCCCCAATGGCTTTTTCTCAGATATGGAAGAGTTCTTGAAAATGGCACGCAAAGGAAAGATCTCGCTGTTTGGAAAGGGCAACTATCTGATGAACCCAATCCATGGCGCCGACCTTGCCAGCTTCTGCAGCCAGGAGATCGGCGGCAAGAACCTGGAACTGGATATCGGGGGACCCGATACCCTCACGCACAAGCAGATCTCCCTGATGGCCTTCACGGCCCTGGGCAAAACGACAAAGATCGCTTATGTACCTGTCTTCGTCTCCAGGCTGACCATTTTCCTGATGAGGACCTTTACCTCGCCGAAGACCTACGGTCCGGTGGAGTTCTTTCTGTCGGTCATGACCATGCATATGGCGGCCCCTGAATACGGAACCCGCAGCCTGGGCGAGTACTACAGGTCGCTGGCCTCCCTGGATGAAAACCCACCCAAATCCTGAGAATGGATCCCGGAGCACAGTGAATGATAAAAATCATCCCCCTTAATCATCCCCGGGGATGATTTCTACCAGGTGGAGAATGGCGAATTTTGATCTTGAACTTTGTGAATCACGAATCAATCAAACACATTATGAAAGCTGGGATCAGAATAACAGTAAGGGGACGTCTCGACGAAACCTGGGAGGAATGGTTTGAAGGAATGGAAATCATGAATGCAGGCGAATACACCATTCTTTCGGGGTACAAA
>CBDTYO010000105.1:0-11135 GCA_965364615.1 uncultured Bacteroidia bacterium | reverse complement strand
TTGGAGGTTGCCGACCAATTTTTCTATATCTTGTATATCTTTAGTCAGGATTTCAATGGTGTATCTTATCTCCATAATACGCTGCTATTATTAGACAGAGGCATTACAAAACTAACGATAATCTTCATATAATCTTGTATCATGTTTCTTGAAAACACCTCAGGGAAGACCGCGGGACATGGATGGATTGAAGTGATCACCGGGTCGATGTTTTCAGGAAAAACCGAAGAACTGATCAGGCGCCTTCGCAGGGCCAGGTTTGCCAAACAGAATGTGGAGATTTTTAAACCCAGAATAGAAGTCAGGTATTCGGAAGAAGAGGTGGTTTCCCATGATGAGAATGCCATTCACAGCACTCCCGTGGATTCATCCGCCAATATTTTCCTGCTTGCCAGTGGGGTGGAGGTGGTTGGGATCGATGAGGCGCAGTTTTTTGACGAAGGTCTGGTGGATGTTTGCAACCAACTGGCCGACCAGGGGACGAGGGTCATTGTGGCAGGTCTCGATATGGATTTCAAAGGGAATCCCTTCGGCCCCATGCCCGATCTGCTGTCCATTGCAGAGTACGTCACCAAGGTACATGCCATTTGTGTCAGGTGTGGCAACCTGGCACAGTACACACACAGGTTGTCGGACGATGATAATTTGATCGTGCTGGGGGAAACCGACATATATGAACCCCTTTGCAGGGCTTGCTATGCAGGTACCCACGCTCGAAAATAGAATTTCATGGAATCGGATTGGACCCTGAAAGAGATAGCTCCCCAGATCAACGGAAAGCTGCATGGCAAGGGGGATATGCTTGTCTCCAGGCTGGCCATTGACAGCCGGACCCTTGTTTCCGGCACCGAGACACTTTTCATTGCACTGGTGGGCGAGCAACACGATGGGCATCATTATATTGAAGAGCTTTATGAGCGTGGCATCCGGGCCTTTCTTGTCTCATCACTTCCCCGGGCAGGTCAATTTCCCGATGCCAGCTTCTGCCTGGTGGATAACACCCTGGAGGGTCTTCAGGCACTGGCTTCAGTCAAACGCCGCAGCTTTGGGGGAGAAGTGGTGGCCATCACCGGCAGCAATGGAAAAACCATTGTCAAGGAATGGATCCATCAATGTGTGGGGGATTCCATAAGGACCTGCAGAAGTCCCAAAAGTTACAACAGCCAGGTGGGGGTCCCGCTTTCAGTCTGGGGAATGGATCCCGGTGATGAGCTGGCACTTATCGAAGCAGGTATCTCCCGGACAGGGGAGATGGCTAAGCTGCAGGCCATTGTCCGACCCGATACAGGCATATTTACCCATTTGGGAACAGCGCATCAGGAGAATTTCGCAAGCCTGGAGGAAAAGCTTCGGGAAAAGGCCAGCCTGTTCCGGGGATGTAAGAAGATTATTTGCAGATCCGATGTATTCGTGAACGGGATCTCCCTGGCTGAATACTTCAGCAAAGGGCAGACTGAGGTTGTGGATTGGTGCCTGGAGGGAGAGGCCCGGTATGCATTCCGCATCACTGGCAGAAGGCAGGCACAAACCTTTCTTGAAACCATCCTGGAAGGGAAAAAGGTGGATTTTACAGTGCCTTTCGGGGATGATGCATCCATCGAAAATGCCTTGCATGCCTTGGTTTTTTCCGTGGAAAAAGGCCTTCCTGTGAAGCTTGTGGCAGAGCGCCTGGCTTCACTGGAGCCTGTTTCAATGCGTCTTGAGATGCTGCAGGGAATTATGGGCAGCGTTTTAATCAACGACACCTATAATTCTGATACAGCGGGCCTGGCTGCAGCCCTCGACCTGATGGGTCAACAGGAGCCCAAAAAAGGACGAATGGTCATTCTTTCGGATCTCTTGCAAAGCGGAAAGGAAGAACGGGAACTTTACAAAGAAATAGCCGGTTTGCTAAGGGACAAGGAAGTGGATCAGTTTGTGGGTATCGGTCCGGCCCTTTGCAAACAAGGGGCCTTGTTTCCGCGATCTGCACTGTTCTATGGCAACACCCTGGAGTTCCTGAAAAGCATGGACCGAACGCTCATAAGGGACAGGATTGTACTGATCAAGGGCTCCAGGAATTTTGGATTCGAACGGATCACCCAGGAGCTTCAGCTCAAATCCCATCAGACCAGGCTTGAAATTGATCTGAATGCCCTGGTCCATAACCTGAATCACTTTCGTTCGCTCCTGAATCCTGGTGTAGAGACCATGGTGATGGTGAAGGCCCTTTCCTACGGGATCGGAAACATCGAGATCGCCAAGCTCATGCAATTTCACAAGGCGGATTCCCTGGCCGTGGCTTTCATTGATGAAGGGCTTGAGCTGCGTAAAGCAGGAATACACCTGCCCATCATGGTATTAAATCCGGACCCTTCCGGATTTGCCGCCATGCTGGATCACGGACTGGAGCCGGAGATCTATAACCTGAGAGGGATCCTGGCGCTTCATCGCATTTTGCAACTGAGGGCCATCAGCGATTTCCCGATTCACGTGAAGCTGGATACAGGCATGCATCGACTGGGATTCGGAAGGGAGGAGTTGGAGGAGGCCATTCCCTGGCTTCAGAAATCTGAGTTTCGCGTGGCCAGTGCTTTTACCCATCTGGCTGCCTCAGACGATCCCCATCATGATGGATTTACACACACCCAGATAAGCCGATTCAGGAAAATGAGCCAATTCCTGATGGCTGAGCTTGGTCATCCGGTGAAACGGCATGTACTAAACTCAGCAGGGATTGAACGTTTCCCGGATCTGCAATTTGACATGGTAAGGCTGGGGATAGGCCTGCATGGAGTGGGCCTTTCTTCTTCGCTCAGACCGGTGAGTTCCTTCAAGACCACTGTTTCTCAGGTCAGGACAGTACCTGCCGGAGAATCCGTGGGCTATTCCCGAAAGGGCAGGACCAAAAAAGAAAGCAGGATCGCCACCATTCCCGTGGGCTATGCCGACGGTCTCCACCGCAGTCTCGGCAATGGCAAGGCCCGGGTGTGGGTCAGGGATGTCCTGGTTCCCACCATGGGAGAGATTTGCATGGATATGACCATGATCGACGTAAGCGGCACGGATGTATCAGAGGGAGACCTGGTGGAAGTTTTCGGGAAGGAACAAGCCCTTACGGATCTTGCCAAACTGGCCGGGACCATCCCCTATGATATTTTGACCTCCATCCCGGAAAGGGTGAAAAGAGTATATTTGCAGGAGTAGCCATGAAAGTCAGTATATCAGCAGTCATCATCACCCTGAATGAGGAACGAAACATCGGGCGCTGCCTGGACTCATTGCAGGGAGTGGCCGATGAAATTGTGGTGGTGGACTCTTATTCAAGCGACAGGACAGAAGAAATATGCCGCTCCCATGGAGCCCGCTTCATCCAGCACAGGTTCGCGGGTCACATTGAACAAAAGAACTGGGCCATCTTGCAGGCAAGCCATCCCTATGTGCTTTCGCTGGATGCTGATGAGGCGCTTTCGTATGAACTGAAATCTTCCTTACTGGAGGTCAAGGGAAACTGGACGCACGATGCATACTATTTCAACAGGCTGACCAGCTATTGCGGGAAATGGATCCGGCACACCACCTGGTATCCGTCCCGGAAATTGCGATTGTGGGATTCGCGCAAAGGATGTTGGAGAGGGATCAACCCTCACGACAAGTTTGTACTGGGTCCAGGGTCCACGAAGAAATTCCTGAAAGGAAATCTGTTGCATCATTCCTATTACACGATCAGCGAGCATCAAGCACAGATAAATTCTTTTTCCTCCATCATGGCGCAATCCTACCATCAGCAGGGGAGGAAGGCGCACATGATGATCGTATTCTTAGCTCCCCTCTGGCGTTTCATCAGGGACTATGTGCTTAAGCTTGGAATTCTGGATGGGTTTTATGGTCTTGTGATCAGTGTGAACTCCTCCCATGAAGTTTTTCTGAAGTATGTGAAACTCAGAAATATCCGTTTGCTGGAGAAACGGAAAGCCAGGCAGGTCATTTGCTTTGTGAATACCCAGCGAACCTGGGGCGGTGGAGAAAAATGGAACCTGGATGTGATGGCCGATTTATCCAGGCAGGGCAAACACCCCATGTTTATTTCTTCCCAGGCAAGTCCCCTCGCCCTCAGATCGATTGAACAGGGGATCCGTGGTTATGAACTCAGGGTTAACAGGTTAAAATTCCTCTATCCCTTGAAGGTGTTTAAATATGCCCGTATTTTCAGAAAAGAGCATGTGGGAGTGCTGGTCACCAATGTATCTGCTGATATGAAAACCGCCTCCGTGGCGGCCAGGCTGGCAGGTGTACCCAAGATCATTTACCGAAGAGGCAGTGCCATTCCGGTGGAGAACACCTGCATCAACCGTCACATTTTCAGGCGCATATTAAGCAGGATTATCGCCAATTCACAGGAAACCAAGCGCACCATCCTGGCTAAAAACAAATCGCTGGTACCCGAGGATAAGATCAAAGTGATCTACAATGGCATTCAAACTTCAGAGTTCAGTTCAGATGTTAAACCCCTGTACAAAGGGGAGCCGGATAAATTGATCCTGGGATGTGCCGGTCGCTTGTCGGTCGAAAAAGGACATCAATACCTGCTGGAGATGCTGGTCCACCTGAAGGAGAAGGAGATCCCCTGTAAGTTGCTATTGGCTGGCAGTGGAAAACTTGCTGAAAGTCTGAAGAGCAAGGCAAAAAGCCTGGGTGTGGATGATATGGTGGATTTTCTTGGATTTGTGGAACATATGCCTGCTTTTTACAGTTCCCTGGATATTTTCTTGCTACCCTCTCATTATGAAGGATTTGGCTATGTCCTGATCGAAGCCATGGCCAGCCGGATACCGGTGGTCGCCTTCGATGTAAAATCTTCCTCAGAAATTGTGGAACATGGGATTAACGGTTACCTGGTTCCGCCCGGCCAGGTTCATGAGCTGGCCCTCCGGGTTATGGAACTCGCGGAGGATGAACCGCTGCGCAAGAGGATGGGTCAGAAAGGAAGGGCCCGGGTGGAAGATCTTTTTTCCTTCGAGAGGAACAGGGAACACATTACTGATTTGTTGATCCCTTCCGTTCCATAAAGTCTTCGTAGGAGTGCTTCCACCTGCGGTGAGACCATAGCCAGTAGGCAGGTTCTTCCCTGATCAGATCCTCCAGGATCCTTACATGCCTTTCTGTAATCTCATAGTTCTTCATTTCATGGGGATCATTGCAAATGAGTTCCGTCTCCACATCATACCTACCCCTTTGGATCTTCCGGATTTTTAAAAACACCACGGCTGCATCCATTTTTTTGGCCAGTTTTTCAGATCCCAGGTAAACGGGAGTATCCACACCCAAAAACTTGGTCCAATACTGGATCTTATGAAACATGGGACTTTGATCACTCAAGTTGAGGGTGATCACCGGTTTCCCCTCTTTTTTTAATTGGAGCAGCGTCCTGAATATCTGTTCCATGGGGGTGACGATGCCTCCGAAACGCGTTCTGTTCCGGGTCACCATCCTGTTATAATACTTGTTTCTCAAAGGTTTGTAAACTGCTACAAAGGGATAGGGAGTCACCAGACTCAGGGTCGAAAGATATTCCCAATTGCCATAGTGACCCAACACTGCGATAACTTGCTTCCCGGATTTGTAAAGATCATTCAGCACATGCAGATTGCTGTAGGTGATTCGGCTCAGCGCTTTTCCCTCAGAATAGAAATGCGAAATGGCCGATTCAAGCATGGTATCGCAAAGATGATGGTAGAACTTTTTGGCAATGCGTCTAATCTCAGCCCGGTCATGCCCTGGGAAGGCTCTTTTCAGGTTGCTGTACACCACTTTTTTCCGGTATCCAATCACATGGTAAGCCAGCACATAGCAAAAATCTGAGAGCAGGTACAGAATTCGTTCGGGGAGCAGGTGAAGCACCCAAACCAGGCTGTAAGTCAGCATATAGCCAAGAAACTTCATGGCTTAGCCCAACTCGCTGATCCGTTCCAGTTTGGGCAGATCCAGAATCCTTATTTTTCTTCCATCAATGGAAATGACTCCTTCCTGGGCAAAGGTGGAAAGTGTCCGGATGGCATTGGAGGTGGTCATGTTGGAAAGGTTGGCCACATCCTCCCGGGACAGGTATATTTTGATGGTGAGGCCGTCGTCTTCATACCCGTAAGTGTCTTTCAGAAAGATCAGTGATTCAGCCAGTCTGCCCCTGATGTGTTTCTGGGTCAGGGTCACGGTGCGGTCGTGTGAAAAACCCAACTCGGAAGCGAAGGATTGGATGATGCTCATGCTCAATTCAGCATTGCTTCGCATGACCCTGTATACACTCTCTTTATCAACGATACATGAAACACAGTCCTCAATGGCCACTGCGGTAGCAGTATGGTTCTCTTCTGCAAAAAGGGCCCTGTATCCAATAAATCCCACCGGTTTGGCCATTCTCACAATCTGTTCTCTTCCTCCAACGCCCTCTTTGAAGATCTTCACCTTTCCCTCGGCCAGAATCATCAGGCCCAGGGGCTTATCACCCTCCTTAAAAATGATTTCTCCTTTCTTGTAGAATGCGCACGTGTAATTTTGCTTCAGGAATTCCTTTTCTTTGAGCGTAAGTACTGTAAATACAGATTTAGGATTGTCTATACAGTCATCTGCATTGTAGTTCCTTTCATGCATCGCAACGATTTATTTGGTCACATTGTCCTGAATAACACACAAAAATAGAAAAAATAATCAATTGAGGGCCCTCGAAGTGCTGCTTCGGAAAAGCAGGCCTGATAGCCGGGGGATGGTTCGGCAGGGAGGTGCATTCAATACTTGGCCACCAGAGGCAGCCTCCTTCCGATCCCAAAAGCTTTTGAAGAAATCCTGAGGATGGGAGGCGTTTGGTATCGCTTGTATTCGTTCTGATTTACCAGGGCAATGATCCTCTGTACCAGTTCCGGCTCAAATCCCATGGCCAGCAATTTTTCCTGTGGAAGCTGTTTTTCTATGTAGGCTTCGAGCATCTGATCCAGCAACTCATAAGGAGGCAATGAATCGGTGTCCTTCTGGTCTGGACGAAGTTCAGCCGAAGGAGCTTTGTTGATAATGTTTTCCGGGATCATGGGTTTCTGGGTATTCAAATGCCTGGCCAGGAGGTAGACATCTGTTTTATACACATCGCCCAACACAGAGAGTCCTCCACTCATGTCTCCATACAGGGTTCCGTATCCTACGGCAGTCTCGCTTTTATTGCTGGTATTCAGCAGGATATTCCCAAATTTATTGGAAAGAGCCATGAGCAGAGTTCCCCTGATGCGGGCCTGTATATTTTCCTCAGCGATATCTTCCGGAAGCCCCTGAAAGAGTGGATGCAATGTCTCCCGAAACTGACTGAACAGGGGCTCGATGGGAAGGATGTTATATTTGATGCCCAGGTTCTGCACCATTTCCACCGAGTCGTTGATGCTGTGATCAGAAGAATATTGCGAAGGAAGCAACAACGCATGAAGGTTTTCGGGTCCCAGGGCTTCTGAAGCCAGGGCAAGGGTCACGGCCGAATCAATTCCCCCCGAGAGCCCCAGCGTAGCGTTCTGGAATCCCAGTTTTCCAAAATAATCTCTGATGCCGCATATGAGGGCCCCGGCCATGGCTTCAATCCGGTCGGGAATCTGTCCTGCCTGATTTGCCGAAGTGGAACGGATCATTTCGTCCAGGTCGACCCATAAATCACCTTCCTTGAAAAAGGGAAGAATGGCCGACACGTTGCCTGCAGGATCTACGGCCATTGAACCCCCTTCAAAAATCAGCTCGGTCTGAGCCCCCACCTGGTTGCAATACAAAACAGGGAGTCCGTATCGCTTGGCCTTGCCTGTGAATATGGCTTGCTTGGATTCCATTTTCCGGTGGGAAAACGGTGATGCAGCCAGGTTGATCACTGCATCGGGATCCAGGCGATGCAACTCTTCCAGCGGATTGGTGGTATAGAGCCTGCTGCGCGCATATTCATTCTCGAAAGGCTGTTCATCCCACAGGTCCTCGCAGATGGTCACAGCCAGCCTCTTTCCCCTGAATTCCAGGATTTCAAATCCACGATTGGGTTCGAAGTAGCGGTATTCATCAAAGATGTCATAGGTGGGTAAAAGAGATTTCCGGAATACCTGTCTAACCTGTCCCCCTTGCAGGAAAAAAACCGAATTAAACAGCATCTTGCCTTCTTTTCCCGGATTGGGTTCTGGTCCGCCCACCAGCACCCCTAAATCCGGATCCACAGCAACGGCCAGCTTGTCAATGCAGGAAAGGCATTTGTCGATGAAATCTTTTCTCTCCAGCAAGTCAAGCGGCGGATAGCCACATATGGAGAGTTCGGAAAAAACCACCAATGCGGCTCCTTCATCTCCGGCTTTCCTGGTGGCCTGGATCATTTTGGCCAGGTTGCCTTCGAAGTCGCCGATGCGATAATTCAGCTGTACCAGGACTACCTTCATATCCAATCAAAAGAGAATTCCCAGGTGTATCGAAACTGCATTGGTCTTCACATTGGCACGGTCGTTCTTACTTACGTCGGTCAGCCCTGCGGACCACCGTAAGCCCCCGATCAGTGCGGTATTGCCTCCAAGGGTATATTCGACTCCCAGTCCCGCATGGTAGCCCAGGGAGAAAAGATGCATGCTTTCGCGCACATCGTCCTTATCCATGCCCGCCTGGTCGTTGGTCCCTTTGGCATTGATATTGACCATGGGATTGAATCCCAGCTGCAGGAAGAAGGTGGCATATCCCAGTTCTTCCGTTTTCAATTTCAGGCCCAGGGGAAAATCAAGGTATTGCAGATTTAATTTCACCGACTGATCCGGTTCCACAAGCAGTATATCTCCTTTGGAGCTGAATTCGGTGGAATCGGCGTAGAGCAGATTCCCCCCCAGGTTGTTGATGCCCACGCCCAGCACAAAAGCATAGTTCGGTGCGAAGAAATAATCCATTTGCAGGCCTACCTGCATATGGAAGATGGACCCATTGGGTTTCACATCATTGTCGTCGGAATTGAACCAGGCAAACTGGGGATCCAGATGTGCGCTGAATCTCATGGGGCTCTGGCCATTGGCAGTGAAAAGGGCACCCAAAAAGAGCATGGTAAGCAGTATTCGTCGCATAATTTGTATTTTTGTGTACTGCAATAACGCTCAAATTTAAGGATTATGATGAGACCTGTTCACCGGATGTTATATTTTCTGGTACTGGTGGCCTGGCTGGTGAACGGATGTGAAAGCGATCCCCGGAAGGTGGATATATCCGGAATCGAGCTGGAGGTGCCGCTGGAGAGATTTGACCGGGCCCTTTTCGAAATGGATCAGGATACCATGGACCGGGCCATCGATGCCATGTATGAACGTTTCGGTGATTTTTTTGATGTATTCAATGTGCATATCATTGGCATCGGTCAGGCTTCAGCACGCCGCTATCCTTCCTATCTGTCCATGTTCATCAACGATCCCACCAACCGCGAGGTGTATGAATATACCCAGCAGGTGTTCCCTCCGGGCCATCCCCTGGAGCAAGAACTTAGCGAGGGTTTCAGGCATTACCTTTACCACTACCCCGATTCGGTCCCGCCCAGGGTGGTGGCCTATGTAAGCAGGTTCAACCAAGGGCTTTTTACGGTGGGTCACTTTGTGGGAGTGGGACTCGATCAGTACCTGGGCAGCGATTGTCCCTATTACCAGCAAATGGGAACACCCCGGTACCTGGCACAAAAAAAGGAACCTGCCAGGGTGCCTCTGGACGTTATGACGGCATGGGCCACCAGCATGTATCCTTACAATGATTCCCTGGACAATGTATTGTCCAGGATGATCTGGCACGGGCAAATCGCCTGGTTTGTGAGTGCCATGTTTCCTGCCAGCGATGAACTCCTGCAAATGGGGTTCACGGAGGATCAGATGAGGTGGTGCAGAAACAATGAAAAACAGATGTGGACCCACCTGGTGGAGGAGAAGCTGCTTTTTTCCTCAGATCCCCTCAACATCCGGAAACTGGTGGAAGATGCTCCTTACACCTCTTTCTACACCTCCGAATCACCGGGACGGGCAGCTGTCTGGCAGGGCTGGCAGATCGTTAAAGCCTATGCTGCCCGCTTTCCCAGATTATCGGTACATCAGGTAATGTCGGAACGCAACTACCAGGAGTTACTCAGGGAGTCACGCTACAATCCCTGATCCACCAAAAAAAAATGCAGCCGGATGGCCGGCTGCATGGAGTGATCGAACATGCCTCTAAGGAACAATTCTATTTGTATCTGGATACCCTTTCATCACTGATCACGCCATTCCAGTTGAGGCCGAAGGCGAAATCATACATATTTCCTTCTGAATCGGTATATGGGGTCATGTCGCGGGGAACATCTTCCATCTGATCTTCCACGGTCTTCATGTCAGCAGGCATTTGAAAAGGAAGCATTCCCGAAGGTTCTGAAGCTCCACTGAGTATGTCCATCAGAGCCTGGTCCTGCACCCCCATATGGACAAGGATGGCATCGGCAGAGGGTTCGATTTCCGAAAAAACCATGGGTTTGGAGACGTTCACCACCACAACCACCGCTTTGTCGCCCATCTCTTTCCTGGTATTGACCACCATTTCCATATCGGGCAGATTGCCCGCTGTGGTGGTTTTGTTCTTATAGCTGCGGTTGGTGAAGTCCTCAAAGGGGCTTCCTCCTGCCAGGCTGGTTTCCCGGCCATGCTCCGCCTTGTATGGGCCATATTGCAGGGTGATGGGCACATATCCGTTGCCCCCCCCTTCCAGGTCGGCAGCATCGTATCCGACCCCGCCATCGGGGCTCTGGATCCCCACCAGGGCAAAGTCCGCATCACTTGGTGTTTCGACCACTTCGTAATACTTGGAAACGATCTCCCGATTAAAGGCATCTTCCCACCTTTCCGGCGTACTCCTGCCAAACCAATTGCTTGAGGCAGGAATATAGCGCTGGGGAATATATACCTTCAACCGCTCCTTGATGGGAAGTGACTGCTGGTTGTTTTTCAGCAAAATCACCGATTTAAGCTGGGCCTCATATCCGGCCTTCATATATTCGGGGTTGCCCACAACCTCCTCTGTGGCAACAGGATCGAGGTAGGCGTTCTCAAAGAGCCCCACCCTGAAAATATTCCGCAGCAAGCGGGTTGCGGAGGTTTCAAAACGGGACCTCA
>CBDTYO010000104.1:0-11141 GCA_965364615.1 uncultured Bacteroidia bacterium | reverse complement strand
CATATCTTTTAGCGGGCCAACCAGTTCTTTACGGCGCACCTGGCTGATTGTCCTCCCCTTTGCCGGCATTATCATCGATCTGGCTGGTATCTGGCTCAAGCTTTTTGCTGATCCGGCCTTTTTCTGATCCACCGGCCTATTGCTGATCGCCAGGCCTATTGCTGATCGCCAGGCCCATTGCTGATCCCCAGGCCTTTTGATGATCCACCGGCCTTTTGATGATCCACCGGCCCATTGATGCCTCCGGTTTTTTAGCGCATATCTTCCGGGGAATAATCCCGAATCACCAGCAGATCCTCAGGCAGATCCAGTTTCACCTCCCGAAGGAAATTCACGCTCTGGGCCATGTCCCTGTACATCACCTTATCATCCTCCACAAAGGATACCCTTTGGCGGTATTCTTCCAGGAATTTTTCCAGGAAAGGGCTGCTGCGTGCCGGGCGCCTGAATTCCAGGGCCTGGGCCGCATTGTAGAGTTCAATGGCCAGGATCCTTTCCAGGTTTAACATCACCTGGTAAGCCTTGGTGGCTGCATTGGCCCCCATGCTCACATGGTCCTCCTGTCCCTGGGACGATTCAATGGAATCCACCGAAGACGGCGTGCAAAGCTGCTTGTTGTGGCTGACCATGGAGGCAGCGGTATACTGGGGAATCATAAATCCGGAGTTGAGTCCGGGATTGGCCACCAGGAAGTGGGGCAGGCCCCGGCTGCCAGAGAGAAGCTGATAGGTGCGCCGTTCCGATATATTCCCCAGCTCACTCATGGCTATGGCCAGGTTATCCAGGGCAAGTGCCAGGGGCTGCCCGTGGAAATTCCCGGCCGAAATGACCATGTCCTGATCCGGGAAGATGGTGGGATTATCGGTCACCGAATTGATCTCATTGCGGAACACGTAGGCCACATAATTGATGGAATCCTTGGAGGCCCCATGCACCTGGGGTATGCACCTGAAGGAATAGGGATCCTGAATGTGGGCCTTGGACCTCCCGATCAGCTCACTGCCCTCCAGGAGCCAGCGGATCCTGCGGGCCGTGACGATCTGTCCCTGGTGGGGCCTGATTTGCTGAATCAGCTCATGGAAGGGCTCAATCCGGCCGTCAAAGGCATCCAGCGAAAGGGCCGCAATGATATCGGCCAGCCGGGACAATTTAAATATCCGCAGGCAAAGAAACACCCCGTATGCACTCATAAACTGGGTTCCGTTCAACAGGGCCAGGCCTTCTTTGGATGTGAGTTCGATGGGCTTCCAGCCCTTCTCTTGCAGGACCTCGTCGGCCGTTCTGCGCTTGCCCTTATCATCCACCTCGCCCATACCCAGCAAAGGCAGGCTCATATGGGCCAGCGGGGCCAGGTCCCCGGAAGCCCCCAAAGAGCCGTAGGTATAGACCACCGGCAGAATGTCATGGTTGTAAAGCCCGGCCAGGCGTTCGACGGTTTCCACCTGAACCCCCGAATGTCCGTAGGAGAGCGATTGGATCTTCAACAGGAGCATGAGCCGGGTGATCTCCTTGGGCACCTCTTCGCCCACTCCGCAGGCATGCGACATGACCAGGTTCTTTTGCAGCAGACCCAGGTTCTCACGGGAAATGACGGTATCACATAAGGATCCAAAGCCCGTATTGATGCCATAAATGATCTCTTCTTCCTTTTCCAGCTTATGGTCCAGGTAGGAACGGCAGCGCTGGATCTTTTCCTTCACTTCGTCCGACAACACAATGCGCGTTCCGCCCGAAATGATCTCTTCAAATTTTTTCCATCCGATCTCCTCGGTGGTCACAAGATGCACCTTTTCCATGTTCTTGAATTTGCGGTCAAGTACAGAAAAAAAAATGAGCAAAAAATGGAATCTGAAATGTTATTTGGCAGGGGAGAATTTCTCCAGAAGCTGCCCGGGCGTAAGCTGTTCCTGCTTCCCGCTATCCATCTCTTTGAGGGTGATTACCCCGTCCTTCAGCTCCTGTTCCCCCACCAGTGCCACATAGGGAATATGCCGGCTGTTGGCATAGTTCATTTGCTTTTTCATCTTGACCGGATCGGGGTAGATTTCCGCAGCCAGGCCCTGCGCTCTCAAGCTGCTGAGGATGGGCAGTATGCTTTCCACTTCCTGCTCCCCGAAATTCACAAACATCAGGCTGGTGTCCATTTCGATTCTTTCCGGGAAGCGCCCCAGCTGCAATAAAACATCATAGATGCGGTCGGCACCGAATGAAATCCCGACCCCCGAGACCCCTTCCAGGCCGAAGATCCCGGTCAGGTCGTCGTAGCGGCCTCCCCCGCAGATGCTGCCGCTCTCCGTTTCGGCCGATTTTACCTCAATGATGCTGCCGGTATAATAGTTCAGTCCCCGGGCCAGGGTCAGGTCAAGTTCCACAACGGACCCGGAGGCACCGGTTCCCAGATAGGCAAACAATTTCCTGAGATCTGCCAGCCCACGGAGCCCGGTTTCAGATCCTTCCAGGAAACCTTCCAGGAATCCGAGTTTCTCCTGGGTGCTACCCTGCATTTGCAGCACCGGTTCCAGTTTCCCAATGGCCTCTGCCTGCAGTCCCTTCTGCTTCAATTCGGCCTTTACCTTGTCCATGCCGATCTTTTCCAGCTTGTCAATGGCCACAGTGATATCGATCATCCTTTCCGGTGCTCCGATCACCTCCACGATGCCCGCCAGCACCTTCCTGTGGTTCAGCTTGATGAGCACCTTCAGGTCCAGGGCGGAGAAAACTTCATCGATGATCTGGATCAGCTCATATTCATTGAGCAGGGAATCGCTTCCGATCACATCCACATCGCACTGGTAAAACTCCCGGTAACGGCCCCGCTGTGGACGGTCCGCCCTCCATACGGGCTGGATCTGGTAACGTTTGAAGGGAAAGGTCAGTTCATTGCGGTGCTGCACCACAAAACGTGCAAACGGAACCGTCAGGTCGTAGCGAAGCCCTTTCTCCGCAATGAGGGTACCCAGCCTTCCCGAGGGAATATCTGTGAGCTCTTCGGTGCTTAGCTTGCCTTTGAAATCGCCGGAGTTCAGGATTTTGAACAAAAGCTTGTCCCCTTCTTCCCCATACTTGCCCATGAGGGAGGAAAGGTGCTCCATGGCCGGGGTCTCGATGGGCAAGAAGCCATGAATTTTGAAAATGGAACGGATGGCATCGAAGATGTGCATGCGCCTGCCCATCTCCAGGGGCGTGAAGTCTCGGGTTCCTTTCGGAATGGATGGTTTGTCGGCCATGGAATGCTCTGCTGCTAATTGGCGGCCCTGGCCAGCTTTTTAAAGTCTGTGGCCGTGAAGGCATCCGGATTCTTGGCGTTCACCTTGTGATAATCAAAATAATAGAACTGTGCATCGGCCACACCCACCAGCATTTTGTAAACCCTGGCTTTCATCTTTTTGCCTTGCGGACCTACTTTATAGAGCACCACGGCATCTTCATCCTTGGACATGATCAGCTCTTTGAGGGCGTCCTGATCCACGATCTTCACCGCGTTGGGATAGATGGACTTGATCTTCGAGACCGTATTTACATCCCTCGCCAGGTTTTCCTCTACCAGGTAGAGGGTTTTTCCCTTCAGGTCGCCCATGTTGTCGTTGTAATACTTGTAAACGTTCTGAGAAATGATGGACGGGTCCTGGGTGATGATCCTCACATGATTCTGCAGGAACCTCACAAGCGTCCCCAGCTTGTAGGAGTAATGGTCAGAATCCACCCCTGCATAGCTCAGCGGAATGTTGGCCACGTCTCTCAATTCGTCGATGGAGACATTGTCACCGCCCAGGGAAAGGCACAGAAACACGTACCGGGTATTGGAACGGTCCTTCTCAAAACTTACGGTGGCAGGATAGAGAAAAGAGGCATTCTTATCTTCACTTTTCTTTGGGAAATCCTTCATCTTAATGAACTCATACTCGGTTATATCCCAGAATTTCTTCACCGCATCGGTGATTTCAAGGTTGTAATCCGAAAGCTGATTCTCCTCAAGCACCACGTAGGTTTTGGTGGTGTAAAAATGATCCAGGTCAGCCTTGGTGGGCAAATATTCTCTCTGGGCCTGCAGGTGAACGAATGTAACTATCACTAGCAGGAAAGCATAAAATTTTTTCATCGGATGTGTATGGATTTGTGAATCATGTTATCTTTCAGGGAGGTAAAGCGGATGCTTTTCGTTGTATCTGCGTATATATACGAATTTCATCTGCTTCTTTTTCCGGTTTGAAAGGGAATGGTATTCATCGGCCAGCTCCGGGTCCTTCATCAGGAGTACCTCCACACTCTCTGTGTCGTATTCCATGACATCACCTGTTTCAAAGTCGAGCAGGTATTGTCTCAGGTCTGTACTGGCCACATTGGACTGGGGCATGGAATAACGGTTATAATAATAGGAACTTGAATAGTACGGGTTGTAGTAATAAGGATCGTAGTAGTTGGGATTGTAAGTGGTCACCGTGGCCACAAAATGACAGATACTCCCCACAAAGCTGATTCTGTGAAAGGCCGATCCCACATTGATGTAAAGAATCCCGTTGCGTCCGTATCCCCAGATCTCATGGGTGGGAAGTTCTTTCTTTACCCCGTTCTCATCGTAAATGACTATCTCTTTGCCAGCCGTTATTTTCTCATAGAAGGCCCTGTCGAACATATCCAGGTCCGTGACAATCCTGGCAGGGGGGATGGGATCATTGGCCAGCACCATATCGAAATTGGCATAGATGCCATCTTCGAACTGAAAATCCGTGGAATATTTCACCAGGGAGGGCTCCCTGAATTCGTCCATGTCCTGAATCACACTCTGAATGGGAACATCGGTGGGCGGTTCGGTGGATATTAAAGGATTGGGATCAGACACCTCTGTGGCCATCTCAGCAGAATCCACAGCACCTTCCCCGCCCACCACCAGGGTGGAATCCACGGCAAACACCTGGGCGGAGTCCCCACCAAGCATCAGGGTCGAATCCCCGGTGGCCATCAGCGCCGAATCCCCGGCAACCAACTGGGTGGAATCCCCGGCAACCATGCCTGATTCCATTTCTCTCTCCTGAGCCAAAAGGGCTTGACCCAACACCATCAGTACTACAAGACTCGCGATTCTCATATACAGATCCTTCATCACACCACCTACAAAATTACTAACTAATATGTGTTTACGGCACAAAAATAGCGCCAATATTTTTCAGGATTGCCCAAAATTTGTCTTTCTTTGAAATTGAAAGCCATTTATAGGAATACCCATGTTGCTGCAAATTGTTCAAAAGATCATCTCTTTTGGAGCTGACGAGAGGATGGAACAAGCAGTTTTGAACCGCATCAGGAGGATCAATGTATTTTACCTGATCCTGTTTGTGATGCTGCTTATTTCGATTATCTTTTCGGCCTTCACAGGGACCAGGGAACTGGTCATGGTGAACAGCATCTTTCTGGCCACCGCGCTGGCCATGTATATATTTTTCCCTCCGGGACGCCGGGCCAACCTGAGCAGCCTCTTTGTGCTTTCGCTGACCGCTTTCATGTTTTTAAACGGATACCTGTTTAACATGGGGGTTGCGAGCAACCTGGCTCTGGCTTTTCTCCTGCTTTTCCCCCTGGTGGCTGTGAGTATCAATGGCAGGCACGGAATCTATGTGGCCTTGATCCTGGGAGCGGCCACCCTCATACTGAACTCCATTCCCGGACTGGATACCTCGGTGCATCTCGACTTTTACAACGCCATGGTATTCTTTTTCATCTATGCCATAGTGATCCTGATAGCCCTCTATATGGAAAGATCCAACCAGGATCTCATGGCCACCCTGAAGGACTCCAGGAACCAGGCAGAAAGTGCCATGGTCAGGAAAGATGAATTTATCAGCAAACTATCCCACAAGCTCAGGACTTCATTGAGCAATATAGCTCTGATAAACAGCCTTGTGCATGATGAGAGGCTGAGCTCGGAGCAAAAGGCGCTTATGGAAACCCTGAAGGCATCCACCAACAACCTGATCGACGATGTCAACGCCATTGTGGAAATTGCCTCTCCGGGCATGTTGGATTACAAGAAAAGCATCATTTCTTTCGATCTTGCCTCGGTGCTTGAAAAAGTGGAGAGTATCCTGAAATCGGGAGGATCATTCAAGGGAGATCTTACCATTCACCGCTCCGACCACCTCGACCATTACCTGATCGGAGATCCAAGCCTGCTTCGCAGCCTGACTGTCAATGTGGTCAATGGTCTGGAGCATTACAGGTTGGACAATACCCCACTCCGACTGCAGATCCATAGCTTGACGGAAACTCCCAGTCAGGTTCGCCTGCAATTCAACTTTTACATAGAAACGGCGAAAGCCAATGCACTTCTGGCACAGGTAAGATCTCTCCGACAGGGAGACGCACAGCATGGATCCAGCCTGGCCATCGCGCACAATCTCCTGGTGGACAGTGAAGGGGAACTCAAGGCTGAACTGTCTGACCAGGGTGTCATCCTGTCCTTCTTCCAGGATTTCACCAAAGATCCCACCAAACTGGTAGATAAAACTGAAACCCTGACACTGGATCTGGGTTTTAAAAAGCCCGGCACCCAGCTTAAGGATGCAAAGATCCTCCTGGCGGAGGACAATGTGATCAACCAGAAGATTGTCTTGCTCAGCCTCCAGAAAGTGGTACGCCAGATTGATGTGGCCACCAATGGAAAAGAAGCCCTGGAACTGTTTGGCCTGAAACATTACGACCTGATTCTCATGGACATCATGATGCCTGTGATGGATGGAATTACGGCCACCAAAAAGATTCGTGAGATCGAGGCCACCGGAGAACAACACATTCCCATCATAGCGGTTACGGCCAATGCACTGGCCGGAGACCGCGAAAATTGCCTGGCTGCCGGCGTAGACGACTACATAGCCAAGCCATTCACGGCTGAGCTGATGATCAATAAGATGAAAAACTTGCTGGCCTGATCCCAATGATGGTCTGATCGTCGATCTGTTCGTGCTGATTCCCCATCCATTCTTTCATGTTATCGTACAGCTTGTTTTTCTGCTCTTCCATGGGCAGGTGATGGATCGACATCAGCAGGTGCCTGAAACGTCTGTATTTGAATTTTTTACCTTCGGGCCCCCCGAACTGATCCGCATACCCGTCGGTGAACATATAAAGCACGTCATCCTCCCTGATCTCCAGGGTCCTGTTCTTGAAGGTTCCGCGTTGCATGCCATAGTCTGCTCCCACGATGATCCGGTCACCCTTGATCTCCATGATCTCCTGATCACGGACAATGTAGACCGGGTTGAAGGCGCCGGCATACTGCAGCACCTGCTTTTTATGATCATAGGCACACAGGGCCAGGTCGATCCCGTCCTTCAGGGAGAGCTCCTCGGTATCCCCAAATACGATATCGAAATGTTCATTCATTTCATTCAGTATGGTGGCAGGGTCCAGATCCTCTCTTCCGGCAGTGATCTGTCGGAAGAATTCCAGCCCCAGCAGGGACATGAAAGCTCCGGGGACCCCGTGCCCTGTGCAGTCGGCCACGGAGAAAAATACCTTGCCATTGATCTGCCGTGCCCAGTTAAAATCGCCGCTGACAATGTCTTTGGGGCGCTGGTAAATGAAGGATTCGGGGAACAACAGGCGTAACTGCTTGGGCGTGATGAACATGGCCCTTTGAATCCGCTGTGCATAATTCAGGCTCTGCTTGTAGTTCCGGGTCTGGTCCTGCAACCTGTTGCGGTGTATCAGTACCTCCCTGGACCGCCTTTCATTTTCCTGCAGCCTGTGGTAATCGCCGCGGTACTGCCGGCTCTTCCTGACTATCGCCAGGTGCATCAGTACTGTGATCAATCCCACACCGGAAATCAGTACGGCGAGTTGATGGAACAGCGTCAATATGGTCACAAACATCCACTCCATACAATTTTTGACGAAAGGCTATAAATGGAGGATTAATGTTACAAATATATATGTAAATGCTTGTATTGCTTACACAAAACATGTTAATATTTGTTTCTTTTGATTCTGTACAAACAGCAAGACCGCCCCATGCATCCACATGAGGCGGTCCTATCAAATTCTGGTGCCGGATCGTGTCCGGATCCGCTGTTTCTAAGCGTCCTTACAATTCTTGGAAGTTTTCTCTTCCTTATCCTTCATGGATTCCATGGCCAGTTTCTCCAGCATTTCGGTGGTCACGGACTTGGGCCTTTCCAGGGGATACCCCAGGGCACGGTCCCAGATGATATTGGCGGTGATCCCAATGGAGCGCCCTATACCAAAGAGTACCGTGTAGAATTCATACTCGGTGATGCCATAGTGCCAGTGAATGATTCCCGACTGCGCATCCACATTGGGCCAGGGATTCTTGGCCTTACCCTGTTCCTTGAGAATGGGCGGAACCACCTTATACAGCATATCGGTGTACTTGAACAGCAGATCGTCTTTCATATGGGTCAGACAGAAATCACGCTGCACGGTATAGCGGGGGTCCGTCTTGCGCAATACCGCATGGCCAAACCCTGGGATTACCTGTCCGGAGTTCAGCGTGTCCCAGACGAATTGTTTCATTTCGTCCTCACTGGGGACCTGTCCGTCCATCTTTTCCACCAGGTCCTGCAGCCACCTCAGCACCTCCTGGTTGGCCAACCCGTGCAAGGGTCCGGCCAGTCCATTGATCATGGCAGAGATCGCGAGATAGATGTCAGAAAGTGAACTGGCCACCAGGTGTCCGGTGTGCGCACTCACGTTTCCGCTTTCATGGTCGGCATGGATGATGAAATTGAGCCTGGACACATCGTCATAGGGTGCCGGAATGCCCATCATATGCGCAAAATTGGCACCCATATCCAGGTTGGGATTGGACTGGATGCGTTTTCCATCGCGGTAGAGTTTTGCATAGATGTAGGACGCCACCTCAGGCAATTTGGCCAAAAGGTTCAGGGAATCCTCATAGGTGGGATCCCAGTAATCCATTTTGCTGATTCCTCCCTGGTATTTCTTGGCAAAAAACGACTCCCGCTGCATGGTCAGGATGGCTGCGGAGAAGATGGCCATGGGAGGAGAGAAAGATGGGAAGGCATCAATCACCTCATACACATACCGGGGAAGGATCCGGCGCTTGCGGAATTCATCCACCAGGTCGCCCACTTCACTGTCGCTGGGTATATCGCCTGTAAGCAAGAGGAAATAGAGTCCCTCCACATAGGGCATCTCCGCACCGGGAGGTTTGGGTAGCTTTTTGAATACTTCCGGAAGTGTATAACCCCGGTACCTGATCCCCTCCTGGGGATCCAGATAAGAGATATCGGTTACAAGGCTTTTCACCCCTCTCATGCCGCCAATGGCCTGAGCAATGGTGACCTCGCCAACAACGACATCACAATAGTCTTTGAGTAACTTTTTGGTTCTTGGTCTCCATTCTTCGATCTTATCGTGGAGCTTCTCTTTTAAGGATGGCATATGTTTCTGGTTTACGTTAGAATATAATTGAAATAGGGTCATACAATATACTACAAAAATGGCTATGATTCAATATCCAAGGCTGTTTCTTAAATCACACTGTGGGTATTTTGCACGCCTTCCATGGCCATTGTCCTGGTAATGAATCTGGCTCAAAACAGAAATGGGCTGCCTCTTTCGAGACAACCCATCCTGTGAACCATGTGATCAGGGTATGGACTAATACCCGTAAATGGCGGTTTTACCCAACTCCTCTTCAATTCTGAGCAGTTGGTTGTACTTGGCAATCCTGTCTGAGCGACTCAAGGAACCTGTCTTGATCTGGCCCGAATTGGTGGCCACAGCGATGTCGGCAATGGTGGCATCTTCGGTCTCGCCCGAACGATGAGAGGTCACAGTGGTATAACCGGCCCTGTGCGCCATCTCAATGGTATTCAGGGTTTCGGTAAGGGTACCTATCTGGTTCACCTTGATCAGAATGGAATTGGCACAATTGAGTTCTATTCCCTTGGAAAGGTATTCCACGTTGGTCACGAACAGATCGTCGCCCACCAGCTGGCACCTGTCCCCGATCTTCTTGTTCTGTACGACCCATCCGTCCCAGTCGGCCTCATCCATGCCGTCTTCTATGGAATCGATGGGATACTTGTCGATCAGCTGGGCCAGGTAGTCGGCCTGCTCCTCGGAGCTGCGCTTGGCGCCACCCTTCCCTTCGAACTTGGTGTAGTCATACACTCCGTTCTCATAGAATTCGGATGCTGCACAGTCCAGTGCAATGGTGATGTCTTTGCCGGGCTTATAACCAGCCTTCTTCACTGCTTCAAGGATGCTGTCCAGGGCATCTTCGGTACCTTCAAGTTCTGGAGCAAATCCCCCTTCATCTCCAACAGCAGTGCTGAGTCCGCGTGCCTTCAATACACTTTTCAGGGCGTGGAACACCTCGGCACCCATGCGCAATCCCTCTTTGAAACTGCTGGCGCCTATGGGACGGATCATGAACTCCTGGAAGGCAATGGGGGCATCTGAATGGCTGCCACCGTTGATGATATTCATCATGGGAACGGGCAGATGTTTGGCATTGGTTCCTCCAATGTAGCGGTAGAGGGGCATTTCGCAATACATGGCTGCTGCCTTGGCCACGGCCAGGGAAACTCCCAGCATGGCATTGGCTCCCAGCTTGCTCTTGGTCTTGGTTCCGTCCAGGTCGATCATCTTCTGGTCGATGGCCACCTGCTCCAGGGAATCCATTCCCAACAGCTCCTTCGCAATGACGTTATTGACATTGTCCACCGCTTTTTGAACTCCCTTGCCCAGGTAGCGACCCTTGTCACCATCCCTCAGTTCCAGTGCTTCGTTTTCACCGGTAGAGGCTCCGGAAGGAACTCCTGCGCGGCCCACAAAGCCGCTGGCCAGGGTTACTTCAACTTCTACGGTGGGATTACCACGCGAGTCAAGAATTTCACGTGCATGAATATCAACGATTTGTCCCATGATTGTACTTGTTATTTGGTTTGAAAATAGTGTAAATAAAAAAAGGGATAAAGCATGCAAAATACTTTATCCCCGTTGTATGTTAGAAGATGTCACGTTAAATGTGTGTTATTCTTTCTTGTCGTCTTTCTTGTCCTCGTCCTCTTCTGTTTCTTCTTCCCTGGCTGGAGCTTCGGTCTCACCAGCCTCGGCTTCCGCCACGGGCTCTTCGGCCTGGACCTCCGGCTCCTTGA
>CBDTYO010000103.1:0-11146 GCA_965364615.1 uncultured Bacteroidia bacterium | reverse complement strand
TTGAACAAGATGGAAACCATGACCTATAAAGAAACCCTTCCCTACAAAGTGGCTGATATCAGCCTGGCCAGCTTCAGGAGGAAAGAAATTGAAATTGCGGAGAAAGAGATGCCCGGACTGATGTCCATCCGGCGGAAGCATGCCAGCGAAAAACCTTTGAAGGGGGCCAGGATCATGGGATCCCTCCACATGACGATTCAGACCGCTGTGCTGATCGAAACCCTGGCAGAACTGGGGGCCGATGTGCGTTGGGCCAGCTGTAATATTTTCAGTACCCAGGATCATGCTGCAGCCGCAATCGCAGCGGCGGGGATCCCGGTTTTTGCCTGGAAAGGCGAAAGCCTTGAAGAGTACTGGTGGTGCACCGCACAGGCTTTGAATTTTCCGAAAGGATTGGGTCCCAACATCATTGTTGATGACGGGGGAGATGCCACCCTGCTGATTCACAAGGGTTTTGAAGCTGAAAATGATGCATCTGTGCTGGAAGTGGCGGCCAAAAGCCGCGAGGAACAGGTCATTTATGATACACTGAAGGGCATCCTGGGGGAAGATCCGGGACGGTGGCACAGGATTGTGCCCGGGATCCGGGGTGTTTCCGAAGAAACCACCACGGGTGTCCATCGCCTCTACCAGATGATGGAGCAGGGCAAATTGCTTTTCCCCGCCATCAACGTGAACGATTCGGTCACCAAGAGCAAGTTTGACAACCTCTATGGATGCCGCGAGTCCCTGGCCGACGGGATCAAACGTGCTACCGATGTGATGGTGGCCGGAAAAGTGGTGGTTGTGGCCGGCTATGGAGATGTGGGCAAGGGATGTGCACATTCCATGAAATCTTACGGGGCCAGGGTAATCGTGACGGAAATTGACCCCATTTGCGCACTGCAGGCAGCCATGGAAGGATTTGAAGTTACCACCATGGAAGAAGCCGTTAAGCAAGGAAATATTTTTGTGACCACCACCGGGAACAAGGATGTCATCACTGCGGAGCACATGGCTGTCATGAAAGACCAGGCCATCGTATGCAACATAGGACATTTCGACAATGAAATCCAGGTGGATCAATTGGAGAAGTGGGCGGGTATCACCAAAATCAACATCAAGCCGCAGGTGGATAAATACCTCTATGAAGATGGTCATGCCATCTTCCTTCTGGCAGAAGGACGCCTGGTCAACCTGGGCTGTGCCACCGGTCACCCTTCATTTGTCATGAGCAACTCATTTTCCAACCAGACCCTGGCCCAGCTCGAATTGTGGAAGAATAAGTACGAGATTGATGTATATATGCTTCCCAAACACCTCGATGAGGAAGTGGCCCGCCTGCACCTTGAACAACTTGGTGTAAAACTGACCACGCTCACCCCCGAGCAGGCCGATTACCTGGGAGTAAAAATTGAAGGGCCCTACAAACCCGATCACTACAGGTATTAATTGGTAATAAGGAGCACATCACCCTGGATGGAGGTTTTGTACTCCACCAGCGGAAATTCGGCCGGACCTGAATTGGGATAGGCACCATTTACCAGCACGTAAGTGGATCCGCAATCGGGGCATACAAACACACCTACGAATTGGTCGTCTTCCTCCACCCCGGCATCATGCTCAGGGTACTCAGTGCATGTAAGATCATAGGCATAGAATTCCAGATCATCTGCCCGGTAAAGCACGATTCCCCGGTACCCATCCTCAGGGAGAATTCTGGTGGTGCCGATGCCCATATCTGCCAGGTCGGCATATAAGAGCAAGGGAACATAAACTTTGACATAAGGAATAATCTGGCCCCGGTTGGATTCACAGGAGGGGCCCAAAACTGCCGAAAACAGCAATACCAGGAACAAGGTGCATATTTTCAGGTGTTTGATCATTTGTATCAAAAGTACTAAAATCGGCTATTTTTTGTACTTTTAACTCTTTAACTACGTTATTATTGCGTTTGGGAGCAAAAGATGGATTTCGATATTGGTAACATATTGTACATCGTCATCACACTCGTGGCAGTGATCATCGGTGTGCTTGGAAAGAAAAAGAAGCCAGGTACCCAGGGAGCAGGTGAAGGAGTCGGTGAAACACAACCCGGGTTTATGGAGAACCTGGAACGCATGCTGACCGGGGTCCAGTCAAATCCGGAAGTAACAGATTTACAGGATTATGAGGAAGATATTCCTGCGGAGGAAGAGATCGAGCCAGGGTATACTTCTGAATCGGACTGGGATGTCAGGAAAACTCCCAACATCATGGACGACTATGAGCGAATCATGCACGGGAATGACCAGGAGGAGGCAGATATTTCCTCCACAGGGGCCTTTAGCCAAGAGGAGATGAACATGATCGAACCCCTCGAATTGGAAGAACTCGACGATGAATCCGGGGTAAACTATTTTGAAGTAATGGATGGATTTGATGCCCGAACGGCGATAGTTTACTCAGCCATCATCAATCGTCTTGATTATTAGTACATTTTTTGTAATTTTACCAAAGAAGAGTTCCGGTGTATGCGGAATTCTTTTTGTTTTTGTCGTTTGCAAGAGAAATTTGTTATGTCACAAGCGTCTTATATGACAGAAGAGGGGCTGGCCAGGCTGAAAAAAGAGCTGGAGCAGCTGACCTCCGTGGAGCGGCCGGCCATTTCACAGCAGATTGCTGAGGCCAGGGACAAAGGTGACCTGTCTGAAAATGCTGAATACGATGCGGCCAAGGAAGCGCAGGGATTGCTGGAGATGAAAATCGCAAAGTTGGAGGATATGGTGGCCAATGCCCGGATTATTGATGAATCAAAGATCGACACCTCCCAGGTGCAGATTCTCAATAAGGTAAAAATCAAGAATACCAAAAACAACCAGCAGATGGAATATATGCTGGTTTCGGAAAGTGAGTCTGATATTAAAAACGGAAAGATATCCGTGGCTACCCCCATTGCCAAAGGACTGCTTGGTAAGAAGGTGGGGGATGTGGTCGACATCAGGGTTCCATCCGGACTGATGTCGTTCGAGATCATGGAGATTTCCCTCTAATCATACATTCATGGCCACCATTTTTTCAAAGATCATTGCAGGAGAGATCCCCTCCTATCGAATCCATGAGGATGATCGTTACTATGCTTTTCTGGATATCCATCCATTGGCCGAGGGACATACCCTGGTGATCCCCAAGGTGGAAACCGATTACCTGTTCGAGCTGGAAGACGATCTGCTGGCCGGCATGATGCTGTTCGCCAAGAAGGTGGCTTTGGCCATCGATCAGACCATGGAGTGCAAGAGGGTGGGAGTGGCCGTGCTTGGCCTTGAGGTGCCCCATGCCCACATTCACCTGATCCCCATCAACAACCTGCACGACATTGAATTCAGCAAGCCCAAACTGAAGTTCACTGAGGAAGAATTCAAGAAAACGGCCCAACGGATCTCCGCTGCCATCGGATAGCAGCTTTCGCCAAGTCCTTATTTGATCCTTCCGGGATTCTTGCGGATAAAGTCTTCCCAGTTATTGGGCCCTGATTTGGTCTTTGCGATCCCATCCTGGTAGAAATGGCATACAGCCGCAGCCAGTCCATCGGTGGCATCCAGGTTCCTGGGCATCTTTTTCAAATCAAACATGCGCATGAGCATGCCGGCTACCTGCTCTTTGGAGGCATCCCCGGCAGAGGTGATGGATAGTTTTATTTTCCTGGGAGCATATTCAAACACCGGGACCTCCCGGGAGAGCACGGCAGCCATGGCCACTCCCTGGGCCCTGCCCAGCTTGAGCATCGACTGGACATTTTTCCCGTAAAAAGGTGCCTCAAAAGCCACTTCGTCCGGGAGGTATTTTATCATCAGGGCTACCGTCGAATCATAGATTTTCCTGAGCTTCAGGTAGTGATCTTTTGTCCGCCTCAGGTCCACCACATCCAGGGCTACGAATTCGGGTGTTTTTCCGCTTCCTTTGATCACCCCATATCCCATCAGGGTGGTTCCCGGATCGATCCCCAGAATGATACGTTCAGTGCTTTTTTGCATCTCGTCCAAGGGTGTTTTGTATCAAAATGCCGGCAACCAGCAGAATGATACCCAAAAAAGTGCTTACATAAATTCTTTCATCTAGAATCTGGCTTGCCAGGAGCAGATTCAGGAAGGGTGCCATGTACACCAGGTTGCTGATCCGGTCGCTGGAAGGGGCCAGTCTGATGGCCATTAACCACAAAACAAAGGTAATACCCATTTCGAAAACTCCCACATACAGGGAGGCATACCATCCTTCGGGGGAGGAAGAAAGGGAACGGCCCGTCAGTAGGCCACCCAGTAGCAGATACCCCGAGGCAAAGGCAAAATTGAGGAACAACCTGGACACAGGGTCCTGCCGGTCACGGGTGTTAAAAAGAAAGTAAAAGGCCCAGACCACTGAGCTGGACAGGGCCAGGATGATTCCCAGCCTGTTCTGGGGATCCTGTGCCCCGGTTCCCCCCTGAAGGGTGATCAATACCACTCCTGTGAAACTGAGGAACATGGCCCCGATACTCATCCATTTAATGCGCTGGCCCAGGATGGGTATGGAGAGCAGCACCAGCACAATGGGCCATACCATATTCAGAGGCTGGGCCACCTGGGCAGGCAATATGGTATAGGCCTTGAACAGAATGAGATAGTAGGCTACGGGATTAAGAAGTCCCATGAGGGCTGAGAACAGGATATCCTTTTTTGTAAAGGACCTGAGTGAACGGATATTGCCGCGTAGCACGGACAGGATCCCCAGTACCAGGGTGGAGCTAATTGCAGCTCCGGTGAGCAGCTGCCAGGTGTCCTGGTACCTCAGGCCCAGTTTAAAGGCAGTGGGTGAGGTGGACCAGAACAATACGGCCAGGATGGCAAAAAGGTAGGCTTTCCTGGCTGATGATCCTTTCATGAGGCTGGGGCTTGATCAACGGATCACTTCATTTCCTTTTCCCATGTAGGGGAGCAGAACATCGGGGATTCGTATTCCCTCGGGTGTTTGGTTGTTTTCCAGGATGGCGGCAAGGATCCTGGGCAGTGCCAGGGCACTGCCATTGAGCGTATGTGCCAGCTGGGTCTTTTTCTCTCCGCCTTCCTTGAACCTAAGTTTCAGGCGGTGGGCCTGGTAAGCCTCAAAGTTGGAAACAGAACTTACTTCCAGCCACTTTTCCTGGGCTGCAGCATACACCTCAAAATCATAGGTCAGGGCAGAGGTAAAGCTCAGATCTCCTCCGCAAAGCTGCAGGATCCGGTAGGGCAAATCAAGGCTGATCACCAGCTGTTCCACATGATTCACCATTTCTTCCAGGGCCTCGTAGGAACGCGAGGGATGCTGAATCTGCACAATTTCCACCTTGTCAAACTGGTGCACCCGGTTCAGCCCCCTTACATCCTTTCCATAGGAACCTGCTTCTCTTCGGAAACAGGGGGTGAACGCGGTGTTCTTGATGGGCAGCTCCTCTGATTGGAGGATGACATCCCTGTAGATATTGGTGACCGGCACCTCTGCAGTGGGGATGAGATACAGGTTATCGCCGGTCACGTGATACATTTGTCCCTCCTTGTCCGGCAATTGTCCGGTACCGAATCCGGAGGCCTCATTGACCATCAGGGGAGGCAAAATCTCCTCATATCCTGCCTGGGTGTTTTGATCCAGGAAATACGAGATCAATGCCCTTTGCAACCTGGCTCCCATACCCCTGTACACAGGAAATCCACCTCCTGTAATTTTCACCCCCAGGTCGAAATCTATCAGTTGGTATTTCTTTCCCAGATCCCAGTGAGGCAGTGCCTCTTTGTGAAGGGCAGGCATGGAACCCCCGCTTCGGATCTTCTTGTTATCCGCTTCGCTCTTTCCGGCAGGAACAGAGGGGTGAGGAACGTTGGGTATTTGCACCAGCAAGTCGTTCATACGCAGGTTGGCCTCCTGAAATTCCTTTTCCAGGCCTTCCAGTTGCTGCTTGATTCCTGTGGTCTGTTCTTTTAGCTGGTTGGCTTTGTCCCCATCCCCTGATTTGAATAGCTGGCCAATTTCTTTGCTGAGGGTATTCATCAGAGCCTGCAGTTCATTTGTTTTTGACTGCAGGGCCCGGCGTTCATTGTCCAGTTCGAGCACCTGATCGATCAACTCAGGATGGTTGAAATTCTTAATTTGAAGTCCATTCAGAACCTGGTCTTTGTTTTCTCTGATATAGGGGATGGTCAGCATATTGAAAGCATAAAAAAACCTGTAATACACATTAAAGGTAGTGCATTACAGGTGAATGATATATAGTTTGTAATGTTTTCTATTGGTTTTCCACCGGCTCAATGGAGACGTAGGATTTGTTGTCCCTTTTCTTGGTGAATTTTACTTTCCCATCGATCATCGCAAACAAGGTGTGGTCTTTTCCCATCCCTACGTTGCTTCCGGGGTGGTGCACAGTGCCCCTCTGTCTGACGAGGATATTCCCGGCTCTGACAACCTGACCACCATAGAGTTTTACTCCCAGTCTTTTGCTCTCTGATTCGCGACCGTTTCTTGAACTACCGGCTCCTTTTTTGTGTGCCATATCTATTGACTTTAACGATTGACTAACTACTTGCTATGAATCTCTATTTTTTGTCCTCTCCTGATTCTTTCTTGGGAGCGGCTTTGGCTGCAGGTTTTTTAGCGGCAGGCTTCTTGGCGCTGGCACTTTTTGCAGCTGTGGTGCTTTTTGCAGTGCTTGTCTTGGCAGCAGGCTTCTTGGCAGCAGGCTTCTTGGCAGCAGGTTTCTTGGCAGCGGCAGTTTTACTTTCTTCAGCCTTGGCTGGGGACTTCTTGGTTGCAACAGGCTGTTTCTCTGTGGCAGCTTTGCTGGCAGTTGCGGCAGCTTCTTTCTTCTCAGCAGGTTTCTCAGCAGGCTTTTCAGCAGCTGCTTTCGGCTTGGCTGCACCTTTCTCACTGATGCTTTCGATGAGGATCTGGGTCATGTACTGTCGGTGTCCATTCAGTTTCTTGTAACCCTTCCTTCTTTTTTTCTTGAAGACGAGGACCTTGTCCGCTTTCATGTGTTCAACGATCTTGGCTGTTACAGAAGCACCCTTGACCAGGGGATCGCCCACGGCCACTTTACTACCGGTATCGAGCAACAAAACCTTGTCAAAAGAGACCTTCTTGCCTTCTTCTCCTTCGAGCCTGTGCACAAACAGTTTCTGATCTTTTTCCACCTTAAACTGTTGTCCTGCTATATCAACAATTGCGTACATCCTACAATCTTTTACTTAAATGTCTGAATTTCGGGTTGCAAAGATAGAAAAGAATGTCTGACAGACAAAGGTTTTAAGCGAATTATTTTTAGGGGAAATATTGTCGCAGTTATTTCTATATTTGTGAGGAAAGAGTCTGTTACAGAGGTATGGGGAAAATCAAGCTAAATGTCCTTGGCATTTCTTACAGCCAAACACAATCTGGTGCATATGCCCTGGTCTTATCAGAAGAGGAAGGAAATCGCAGAATTCCCATCATAGTCGGAGGATTTGAAGCGCAGGCCATTGCCATCGAACTGGAGGGCCTGGCCCCGCCCCGTCCACTCACCCATGACCTGTTCAAGAATTTTGCCGATTCCTATGGGATTCACATCATGGAGGTGAACATTCACAAACTGGAAGATGGGGTATTCTTTGCCAATATCCTGTGTGACAATGGGGGAGAACGTACCTCCCTGGATGCGCGCACTTCCGATGCCATAGCCCTTGCACTGAGGTTCAAATGTCCCATCTACACCACCGATGAGATTGTGGAAAAAGCGGGTATTGTGCTTGATTTTGAAAAGGGAACGTACATTGAAAGCCAGGATGTGGCCGAGGAAAAGGAAGCTGAAGAGCCTTCAGTAAAGATCAAGAAAGGATCTCCTCGCCAGGATCTCTCCAAGAACAGCATGGATGAGCTGAAAACCATGCTGGCAGAGGCAGTTTCCAAAGAGGATTATGAAAAAGCCTCTGAAATCAGGGATGAGATAAATCGCAGGTCCAAATGATGGCAGAACCCTTGGTGGTGGATACAGTGCTGGCGGCTATTCAGCAGGTGCCGGAGTTGGCACCCATGTCAAACATTATTCCAGAAAGGGTTGGATTTGATCTTAATCTGGTAAAGTTGCTCAGAGGGATTCTGGGCATGGCAGTTTTGATCGCCATTGCCTGGTTATTCAGCAGCAATCGCAAAGCAGTAAATTGGAAAATGGTGGGTACGGGCCTGGTATTCCAGCTTCTGCTTGCCATAGGAATCCTCTATGTGCCTTTTATACAGGACTTTTTTGAATTCATTGGCAAGGGATTTGTCAAAATACTGACTTTCACCAACGAAGGGGTGAATTACCTTCTGAAAAGAAATGATACCGGCCAGGTGGCGCCGGCCTTGCAGAATTTTGCCTTCTCCATATTGCCCACCATTATTTTCTTTGCTGCTTTGTCCAGCTTGCTTTTTTACCTGGGCATCATCCAGATATTTGTCAAGGGATTCGGATACCTGCTATCCAGGAGCCTGGGCTTATCTGGGCCTGAAAGCCTTTCCGTGGCCGGGAATATTTTCCTGGGACAGACAGAATCACCGCTATTGATCAAACCCTACCTGGAAACGATGAGCAGGTCGGAGATCCTGCTGGTCATGTCGGGAGGAATGGCTACCCTGGCTGGAGGTGTCCTGGCCGCCTACATTGGTTTTCTGGGAGGAGGGGATCCCGTGCAGCAGGTGATATTTGCCAAACACCTGCTTACTGCATCCATCATGGCTGCTCCCGGGGTGGTGGTCATTTCAAAAATCATTGTCCCCGAAACCGAAAGCATCACAAAGAAAATTGAAGTGAGCAAGGAAGAGGTGGGCAAAAATGCACTGGATGCCATATCCAATGGAACAGGTGATGGCTTGCGTCTGGCAGTGAATGTGGGTGCCATGTTGCTGGTTTTCATTGCTTTCATTGCTTTTGCCAACTATATTTTTGGGAAGATCGGGGACTGGACCACCCTCAATGAGCGGATTGCTTCCTTTAGCCATGGCAAATATGAAGAACTGAGCCTGGAGTTTATCCTGGGGTACGGGCTTTCCCCGCTCATGTGGCTGATCGGGGTAGGTGGGGAAGATGTTACCCTGGTGGGCTCGTTGCTGGGTAAAAAACTGATCCTTACCGAATTCGTGGCCTACATCGATTTGGCTGACATGAAGGCTGCGGGGGAATTCACCCACATTAAGTCCATCATCATGTCGGTGTACATGCTCTGCGGATTTGCCAATTTTGCTTCCATCGGCATACAAATCGGAGGGATTGGGGCCCTGGCGCCAGGTCGCAGGGTCTTGCTGGCCCAATTCGGAATGCGCGCCTTGTTGGCGGGTACCCTGGCATCGCTTTTGTCAGCCACTATTATCGGAGTGTTATTGGGTTAGGTATGGCTGGTGCGGATAAATATGATTTCGATTTTTCGGGCAAAATAGTCCTGGTGGTGGAAGACAATGCCATCTCCTTTAAACTGATTGATGCCTTGCTGAAACAGGTGAAGGCCCAGGTGGTTCACGCCGCCAACGGCAGGATGGCCATTGAATATTGCAGTTCTGATCAACATTTTGACCTGGTATTTATGGATATGCAGATGCCTGAGGTGGACGGCCTGGAGGCCACCCGCAGGATCAAGGAGATGAGGCCCTTTCTTCCGGTGGTGGCCACCACAGCCAATATTTATGATGAGAATGCCGAAGCGTGCAGGGCTGCCGGTTGTGACGAATTCCTTACAAAACCCTTGCAGTTCAGGAAAATGTTTGAATTGATGCAGTCCTATTTCGACAGGCAAGCCTAGTGCAACCATGGCACTTTTCATCCTCATTATCTTTGTTAGTATCAGTGCTTACTCCCTGGTGGTTTTGTTTTTATCAAGCAGGATACGGAAACAGGATATTGTCCCGGCAACGGTGAGAAAACAGTCCGCCAGTGTGAGTGTAATCATCCCGTTTCGCAACGAGGAATCTCATTTACCCCTTCTGATCAATGACCTGAAGTCCCAATCCTATCCTCGCGGACTATGGGAGGTCATATGGGTGAACGATCATTCCACTGACAGGTCCGGCGAAATTGCAGAATCAATGATCAACGGGATCCAGGGCTTCAAATACCTGACAATGCTTCCGGGTCGTTCAGGCAAAAAAGCAGCCCTGGCTTTTGGCATTCAGCATGCCTCCCACGAACGCCTGATCCAGGTGGATGCAGATTGCAGGGTGGGTTCACAGTTCGTTGCCTCGCACATGGCCTATCTTGAAAAATACCCGGCAGACCTGGTGGCCGGACTGGTCAGCACCTTTTCTGCCAGGAAAAAGTTCCTGGAGGTTTTTGAGCGTCTCGACCTGCTGGCCCTGGCAGGAGTGGGTGCCGGATCCTTTGAAATCGGAAGGCCGATGATGTGCAGTGGAGCGAACCTTTCCTACTCCCGAAAACTGTATATGGAAACACGGGCCTTCGATCCCTCCGAGTCTACCAGGTCCGGAGATGATATGTTTCTGATGATCGGGGCCAGGAAATTGAACAGGAAACTGGCCTATAACACCGCTTTTGAATCAAGTGCATTTACTGCACCTGTCCCTGGTTTTCAGCAACTTGTGGCACAGAGGATCCGCTGGGGAGCCAAATCAACGCGCTATGGAATGGCAGATATTCAATGGTTTGCACTGCTGGTCACATTGACCAATCTCGGTATTTTCCTGATGCCCCTGTGGTTTCTTCTTATCCCAGGCGGGTGGCCCTATTTGGCGGGGGCATGGATCCTGAAATCCCTGGCAGACTTTGTGTTGTTGTACAGGATATCCGGGATAGTCCATCAAAGGGGCAACATGCCCTGGTTCATTCCTGTTTCGCTGGTATATTACCCTGTTTTCTTCCTGAGCCTGGTGGGTATTTTATTGGGAAGAAGTGCCTGGAAAAAGTAAGGTCAGACAAATCTTCTTCGCTGCATCAGGCGATAACTTGCCCAAACGGCCAGGCTGGTATAGAGCAAAACCATCAGCAGATTGAGCCAGCCGGGTAGACCTTCCGGAATGATCTCCAGGGTGGAATCACTGATCGAATCCGGATTGTTCATTTTTCTCTCAAATATCTCGATCAGATCGGGAACGGGGGTGAGCTTGGTGGTGGTCCGCATGGGGAGGTACCACTTCACTTCGGTTTTCCGAAGGATCAGGAAAA
>CBDTYO010000102.1:0-11148 GCA_965364615.1 uncultured Bacteroidia bacterium | reverse complement strand
ATGTCATTATGGGGTCACAGGATCCCGGCAATCCTTTAAAAGAGGGCTGACCAATCCGGCTCTGTCACGGTGGGCTCGGGGGGAGTATCAAACAAGGGTTCGGTCTCACCGACCTTCAGAAAGAGGGCATACAGCTCCGACAAATGCAATACGGCGGCCTCAATGAAGGCTTTTCCTTCCGTTCCTTTCAGTTCCTCCAGAAACTGGCAGCAGCCATTGGCAGCCTTGACAAATGCTACCAAAGCCTTAGAATACACGAAATTATGCACGGGAGTGTCTTCTTCTCGCATGAAACAAAGATAGTAAAAGGAGAATAATGGAGCGGGCTTATTCCTTCCACCTGATTCTCAGATCCTTTTCCCTAATGACCCTGCCCTCTTCCTCCAGCCATTCGATCACCCGGATGCTCTTGCCCGGATCAGCTCCGGCGCTTTCCACGAGCTTATCCAGGACCATGGGTCCTTCCGAAAGAAGCTCCGAAAGGGTATGTAACAGGCCCTGGAACTCTTCGCTTTCCGGCTCCATCGATTCTCCTTCCAAACACACATCACACCTGCCGCAGCGTGGAGTGTGGAGCTCCCCAAAGTAGCTGAGTAAGAACTGGTTCCTGCAAATGGATCCGGAGGAAGCATAACGCAGCATCTCCCTCAGACGTTTCTCATAGCGCTCTTTCCGGAAATTATAGCGTTCCGGAGAGATCATCAGGTTCTTATCGTCCAGCCTTTCTTCCAGGAAAGTAAGCACAGGAACTTCTTTGCGTGGAAGATAGTGGATGATCTGCCGTGCGGAAAGCGCTTTCAGGTAGCTGTATACCTTTTCGCGCGTAAGTCCCGAACGCCTGGCCAGCATGGACTCGTCAATCCTCACAAACTGGGAGAAGAGTCCGCTGTAGGATCTGAGCAGGAGCTTGATGAATCCGTCGAAGTCGCCATGCTTCACCTGGAAGCTGTAAAGTGCGTCCCGCTCCACATTGAATTTGATCCGGGAAGGATTTCGGAAGGCCTCGGTGAGCACCAGGTAGCCCTCCCTGGCCAATACCTGAAGGGAGCTGTGAGCCACCATGGCGCTGAACCTGTAGCGGTGAAGGAAATCCCCAAACTCGAAATCATACTGCTGTCCCCGTCCGCTCCCATGGGGCACCTGAAGGTAGTTGCAAAGGGCCTTGTACACCTTGCGGACCACGGGAATTCCCGGGAAATTAGCGGCGATTCGCTGATTTGCCCGCGTGGTATCGGCCGGCGCATACAGGAGGATGGCCCTGGCATGCTTTTCATCCCGGCCGGCCCTGCCTGCCTCCTGGAAATAGGCTTCCGGACCGTCGGGCAGGTCCATGTGGATCACAAAACGGACATCCGGTTTATCGATGCCCATGCCGAAAGCGTTGGTGGCCACCATGATCCTGAACTGGTTCCCCGTCCACTGTTGCTGCCTTTCATCTCTCACGGCCTGCTTCAACCCGGCATGATAGAAACTGGCGGATACCTCATGCTCAGAGAGTAACTGGGCCAGCTCCTGGCACCTCTTCCGGCTCCTTACATAGACAATTCCGCAACCCGCGAGCTCCCGGCAAAGATGAAGGAGTTCCCTGGGTTTGTCTTCGGTACGTTTCACCAGGTAGTCCAGGTTCTCCCGGTGAAAGCTCTTCTTCAGCAAATTCTTCTGTGGGAATGCAAGGCGCTCCTGGATATCCTCGCACACCTCCGGGGTGGCTGTGGCCGTCAGTGCCAGCACCGGCACATCGTCCAGGATTTCCCTGAGGGCTTTGATCTCCAGGTAGGAAGGCCTGAAATCATACCCCCACTGAGAGATGCAATGGGCCTCATCCACTGCCAGCAGGTTGACCTGCATATCCCTGACCCGGGTGCGGAACAAGGGGGTGGCGATCCGCTCCGGGGATACATAGAGGAACTTAAAGCCCCCGTATACGCAATTGTTCAGGGCCACATCAATTTCATATGCCGTCATTCCTGAATGGATGGCCATGGCCTTGATTTTTCGCCGATGCAACTGATCCACCTGGTCCTTCATCAAAGCGATCAAAGGAGTGATTACCAGACAGATCCCTTCCATGGCCATGCCGCTCACCTGGAAGGTAATGGACTTGCCTCCTCCAGTGGGCATCAGGGCCAGGGTATCCTTTCCTTCGAGTACCGAAAGGATGATTTCTTCCTGCAATGGACGGAATTCTTCATGTCCCCAGAAACGGGACAGAATCTGCAGAATTTCCTGGCGATCAGCTAAGCTTTTTTTTTGTAATTTTGCCACATTTAAAAATAACCAAATAATCATACAATGTCGTTTGCCCAGGATAAAATAGCCTCTGAAGGACTTACCTTTGATGACGTGCTCTTGCTACCCGCCTTTTCTGAAGTACTGCCCAGGGAGGTCAGCATCAAATCACAGTTCTCCAGAAATATTCAGCTTAACACCCCCATTGTTTCGGCAGCCATGGATACGGTCACCGAAGAGCAACTGGCCATTACCATTGCACGCGAAGGAGGGATTGGCGTGATCCACAAGAACATGCCCCTGGAAGAGCAGGCCAGGCAGGTCAAAAGGGTCAAGCGGGCGGAAAGCGTGATGATCCATGAACCCATCACCATCAGGAAGGAAGGTACCGTCAGCGATGCACTGAACCTGATGAAGGAGTATAAGATCGGGGGGATCCCTGTGGTGAATGAAACCAATACCCTGATCGGCATTGTCACCAACCGCGACCTGCGTTTTCAGCAGGACATGGACCGGCCCATCGAGGATGTGATGACTGTGGAGAACATCATCACCACCACAAAAAAGACCACCCTGGCGGAGGCTGCCATGATCCTGCAGGCCCATAAAATCGAGAAGCTCCCCGTGGTGGATGGGGACCACAAACTGATCGGACTGATCACCTACAAAGACATCACCAAATCGAAGGACCGCCCCAATTCCTGCAAAGACAGCAAAGGCAGGCTTCGGGTAGCAGCAGCGGTGGGCGTCTCCACGGACATCCTTGACCGTGTTTCGGCCCTGGAAGAAGCAGGGGTCGATGCTGTGGTCATTGATACTGCCCATGGTCATCACATCGGGGTGGTGGAAAGCCTGAAGAAAGTAAAAGCCAAATTTCCGGATCTGGACGTGGTGGTGGGAAACATTGCCACGGCCGCTGCAGCCAAAGCCCTGGTGGAAGCTGGTGCGGATGCCATCAAGGTGGGTATTGGACCGGGATCGATCTGCACCACCCGGGTCATTGCCGGCGTAGGGGTACCCCAATTGACTGCCATCTACGATGTGGCCCACGCCATCCAGGGTTCAGGAATCCCGGTGATTGCCGACGGGGGTATCAGGTACTCGGGCGACATTGTCAAGGCATTGGCTGCCGGAGCCAGCTCCATCATGGCCGGATCCCTTTTCGCCGGGGTGGAGGAAAGCCCGGGAGAAACCATCATCTATAACGGACGAAAATACAAGTCCTACCGTGGCATGGGTTCCCTGGAAGCCATGCAGCATGGATCGAAGGACCGTTATTTTCAGGACATGGAAGAGGATATCAGGAAGCTGGTTCCCGAAGGAATTGCCGCACGGGTCCCCTTCAAAGGCAGCCTCAACGAGGTGATCTACCAGATGATCGGGGGATTGCGCGCAGGCATGGGCTACTGCGGTGCAGCAGATATCCCTGCCCTTCAAAAGGCACAGTTTGTCAGGGTCACCAACGCGGGTGTCCAGGAAAGTCATCCCCACGATGTGACCATTACCCGGGAGGCTCCCAATTACAGCAGATAATATAAAAGACCAAGAGTCGTTTTACATAAAACATAGCCGATGATGAAAAAGAGTTTGCTCTTATTGATACTGACCGCTGTTTTGGCTGGTGGACTGATGGCCCAGGATTCGCCAGTTTTGATGACGATTGGAGATGAAGATGTGACGCTTGAGGAGTTTGAGAGAATCTACCGGAAAAACAACAATCCAACATCCCTGAACCGGCAAACACCCGAAGAATACCTTGAATTGTTTATCAATTTCAAGCTCAAGGTAAAAGAAGCCGAAGCCCTGGGCATGGATACCACAGCCCGGTTTTTGAATGAGCTGGAAGGATATCGCAAACAACTGGCCAAGCCCTACCTGGTAGATGAAGAGGCCAAGGAAAATATGATGAGGGAGGCCTATGAGTGGTCGAAATACGATGTCAAAGCCAGCCACATTCTGATTCGTCTCCCCGACAGTCCGCTTCCTGCCGATACCCTGGCAGCCTTCGAGAAGATGATGGTGATACGGGATCGAATACTGGGTGGAGAATCCTTCGAAACCGTCGCCAGGGCTACCTCTGAGGATGAATCTGTGCGACAAAACGGAGGCAATCTCAATTATTTCACCGTCTTCTCCATGGTCTATCCCTTTGAACGTGTGGCTTTTACTACTCCTGTGGGGAAATTGAGCATGCCCTTCCGGACCGACTATGGCTATCACATTCTGATGGTGCACGATAAAAGACCGGCCCGCGGACAGGTAAAAGTGGCCCATATCTTTGTCAGGACCCCCCGGGGCATGGATGAGGCCGGGAAGCTGCAGGCCTACCAGAAAGTGCAAATGGTGTATGACAGTCTGCAGATGGGAGCCGATTTCGCGGAAATGGCCAGGCATCACTCCGAAGACCCGGCTTCGGCCCGGGAAGGAGGAAATATTCCCTGGTTTGGAACCGGCAGGATGATCTCTGAATTTGAAGATGTCTGTTTTAGCCTGAAGAACAAGGGAGACTATTCCAAACCTTTCAAAACCTTCTACGGCTGGCATATTGTCAAGCTGATCGATAAAAAGGGCATCGGCACTTTTGAGGAGATGAAGCCCGAACTGCAGCAAAGGATCAACGGAGGAGGCCGCATGAACATTCGCACCGACAGGTTTGTGAACAAACTGAAGAAGGAATATGGATTCACCGGTCATCCTGAAGCCCTTGAACCCATCTACAAGGCCGCTGATTCCACCCTGCTGGTGGGGCAATGGAAAGGGGGCGCCCTGAAAACACTGGATACTCCTTTGATGGTCATTGGGGAGAGCAGCATCAAGACGGGTGATTTTGTCAACTACCTGGAAACAAGGCAGAATATGGGAAAATCCAGAAATCCCCAGGCCTATGTGGACAGGCTCTACCATGAGTTTACGAAAGAAATGGTGATGGAATACGAAGAGTCGCGGCTTGCTGAAAAATACCCCGAATTCAGGTATATATATGAGGAGTACCACGACGGAATCCTGCTTTTTGACATCATGGATGTGGAGGTATGGACCAAAGCTGTGGCTGATTCCTCGGGCCTTGAAGATTATTTCAGTGAGCATCGAAGGGAGTATATGTGGGGGGAACGCACAGAGGCATACCTGGTTACCCTCTCGCAGGATGCAGACCTGGCCGGTCTGCGCTCCGCCTGGAAAAAGGTTGTTAAAGGAAAATGGAACGAGGAAACACTGAACGAACGCTTTTGCCGCAACGATACTGGTTCCTGCATCACCCTTGACTATTTGCTGGTGGAAAAGGGAGACAATGACAGGGTGGATGCACAAAACGGAGTACGCGGTCCGGGACCCATCCTGGAAGACGGGGATCAGCGCAGTTTCATCATCGTGAAGGGCACCAGGTCTCCCCAGACCAAAAAACTGGATGAGGCACGTGGTCAGGTTACCTCTGATTACCAGGAATACCTGGAAGCTGAATGGATCAGGTCATTAAAGGAAAAGTATCCCGTTTCGGTGGATCCCAATCAACTCAACAAAATAAAATCCTGAGCATGAAGCTTCTCCTGCCGACACTGGCGCTTTTCTCCTTGCTGATCCCGGGCTGTTCCTCCTGGGAAGGCAGGAATCATGAGAAACCGGTGGCCCGTGTATTTGAAGATTACCTTTACCCCTCCGATCTGAATGATTTGGTCCCCGTGGGAAGCAGTCCACAGGATAGCATCCAGATTGCCAAAAGCTACATCGACGGATGGGTCAAGGGAAAACTGATGCAGCGCCGGGCAGAACAAAGCCTTACGGAGGAGCAGATGGATTTTGACAGGCAAATCGAGGAGTACCACCGTTCTTTGCTGATATACAGTTACAAGCAACTTTTGGTCCAACAGAAACTCGACACCATAATTCCTGAGAGCGAAATGTTATCCTATTACCAGGAGAATACCAGCAATTTTCTGCTTACCGAGGACGTGATCAAGGGAACGTTTGTGAAGGTTCCGTTATCTGCACCACGCATCAATGAATTGAGAAGTTGGTCCTGGAACAACCGGGAAGAGGATCTGGAAAAGATGGAACAATACTGCCTCAGTTACGCTGAGAAATTCAGCAACTTCAGCGACACCTGGGTCTACTTTTCCACCATCAAAGAACAGCTTCCCTTTCAGATCCCGGATCCATCCAGGTACTTAAGGAACAGGAACAATGCGGAAAATACCGATTCGCAGTACAGGTATCTTCTGCACATTTCCGATCACCTGACCGTGGGAGAACCTGCTCCCCTTGAGATGGTGGCGGAAGACATCACCAACATTATTTTAAACAAACGCAAATATGAACTGCTCCTGGAACTGGAAAACAGTGTTTACAGTGATGGAGTGACCAGGAACCAGTTTGAAATTTATCAATGACAACTATGATGAGAAAATGGATGTTTATCCTGTTGGGAGCAAGCATGACCCTGAATGTGGCAGCACAGAGCATGGTCATCGACAGGGTGGTTGGAATTGTGGGGGATTTTAATATCCTTCAGTCAGATATTGAACAGCAATACCTACAGATGAAAATGTCGGGAAGGTATATGGAGCCCGATGCAAGGTGCGATATCTTCAATTATTTTATCGAACAGAAACTCTTACTGGCACAGGCCAAGATCGATAGCATTGAGGTGGGACCGGCCATGGTGGAGATGCAAATGGAAGCGCGGCTGGACTATTTCATCAGCCAGTTTGGAAATGAAGACGAGATGGAAGATTATTTCAATAAATCCATCTTTGACATCAGGGACGACCTGAGGGAGGCCATCGGGGAACAAATGCTCACCGAACAGGTGAGGAATACCATCACCGAGGATGTAAGTACCACCCCTTCCGATGTAAAGCGCTTTTACCGTTCCCTGCATCCCGACAGCATACCCCTGGTAAACACCCAGGTGCAACTGGCGCAGATTGTGGCCTACCCCAAATACAGCGATGAAGCCATATTCCTGGTCAAAGAACGGCTGCTGGAGCTCCGGAAACGAGTGCAGGAAGGAGAGGATTTCGGAACGCTGGCCATTCTCTATTCAGAAGCCCCGGAGGCTGCCCGCAGGGGTGAAATCGGTTTCCTGACCCGCAATGAACTGGATAAGGCTTATGCAAATGCAGCCTGGGCCCTGAAACCCGGACAGGTTTCTAAGATCGTCGAAAGTTCCTTTGGATATCACATCATACAGATGATCGAGCGCAGGGGCGACCGGGTCAATACAAGGCACATTCTGATGAATCCAAAGGCCGATGCCAATGCCAAGCAAAAGGCCCTGAATAAGCTCGACAGTCTCAAAACCGTCATTGAAAGGGATTCAGCTTCTTTTGAATTCGCAGCCAAATGGAATTCGGAAGACCCGAAAACCAGTGTGAATGGCGGACTCATCGTGAATCCCAACACCATGGCCTCCAGCTTTGAATTGGATGAGCTCGATACCAAGGACTATTACCACATAAGGAACATGCAGGTGGGTGACGTGAGCGAACCTTTTGAATCCACCGATCATAACTACAAAATATGCTACAAGCTGCTCTATCTCAAATCCAGGACCGAACCCCACCGGGCCAACCTGAAACAAGATTACCTCTTGCTGCAGGGAATGGCTCTGCAGCAAAAAAACAATGAGGTGATGCAGCAATGGTATGAGGATAAGAAAGCGACCACCTACATCAAGATAGGAGCCCCCTTCAGGGACTGTCCCAATCAGTCCCAGCAGATCAGCCAGAAATGATAAGATCCGGGCAAAGGCATTTCCTTTTTCTGAGCCTGCTTATGCTGTGCATGCTGGGGCCATTCTATCAGGCCCGGGGCCAGACCTTGCTGGAGATCCTGAATGCGGACCGGACTACCTATGACGACCTGAGCATCGGGAAGGATGCCACCAAACTGATCGGCCGGGTCAGCCTGAAGCACGAAGATGTGGTCATGACCTGCGATTCTGCCTATTATTACAGGGCCACCTCATCGGTGGATGCCTTCAGCAACGTGCGGGTGGTGCAGGGAGATACCCTCACCCTCACCTGCGACCTGGCCCATTATGATGGGATCCGGAGATTGGCCCGGGTCAGGAACAATGTGAAAATGGTCAACAAAGAGTATACCCTGCTGACCGACTCTCTCAACTACGACCGTGAAGCGGGTGTGGCTTACTACATGGGCGGCGGAGAGCTCACCCAGGAAGACAGCAGGCTTACCAGTGGGAGGGGCCGCTTCATCCTGGATACTGAAATTTTCTATTTCATGGACAGCGTGGTCATCGTAGATCCCGAATATACCATCCACACCGATAGCCTGAAGTACGATTCGAGGAAGGAGATTTCCTACTTCAGCGGTCCCACCGATATCTTCAGTGAAGAACGCTATATCTATTGTGAGAACGGGTGGTTCGATATGCAGAAAAATATCAGCTACGTGAGCGACAATGCCTATTTGGAAGAGGAAGGAAGAACCCTGAAGGGAGACAGTCTTTACTACGAATCCGAGGCTGGATTTGGAAGGGCGACCTCCAATGTGGAAATGATCGATACGGCTGAAAACATGATCCTGAAAGGCAACTACGCGCTCTATTACAGCGAAAACGACTATGCCATGATCACCGACAGCGCCCTGATGATGCAGGTGGATGAGGGCGATACCATGTTTGTACATGCCGATACGCTGCGCACCATGCAAAATCCCGATTTTGAGGAGCAAAGCAGGATCCTCAGGGCCTACTACAAGGTGAAGATATTTCGCTCAGACATGCAGGTCATGTGTGATTCACTGGTGTATGTGGAAGCTGACAGTGCTTTCGACTTTTTCGGTGAACCTGTGCTCTGGTCGGAAGAAAACCAGTTGACCTCAAATCACATCAGGGTATATATGGTGGATCAGAAACCGGACCGCATGGAACTTACCGGGGTGGCTTTTGTGGCCTCCCAGAAAGACTCAGTGAGCTTTGACCAGATGCGGGGCAAGGAGATGACCGGCTATTTCACCGATAACAAACTGGTCAGGATCCTGGTCTCAGGAAACGGCCAGACCATTTATTACGCCACCGACGAGGATGTCATTGTCGGGGCCAACAAAACGGCATGCTCGGATTTGATCATCCACCTGAAGGATAACAAGATTTCCAGGGTGATTTATACCTCCAAGCCGGATGGAATTTACTATCCCCTGTCCATGTTTCCGGAGTCAGAATCGCGTTTGCCTGATTTTAAATGGCTGGATAAGTGGCGCCCAAGGTCCTGGGAGGATGTGTTCTTCTGGAAGTAAAAAAAAGGGCCGAGGCCCTTGCTAGTATTCATCTTCGTTAAAGAAGAAATCGTCTTTGCTGGGATAATCGGGCCAGATATCTTCTATGCTTTCATACACGTCACCCTCGTCCTCAATCTCCTGAAGATTTTCAATCACCTCCATGGGGGCTCCCGACCGGATGGCAAAATCAATTAACTCTTCCTTGGTGGCGGGCCAGGGTGCATCCTCCAGTTTTGAGGCTAATTCCAGGGTCCAATACATGGGTACTGCAAATTTGAATTCAACATGCCTTAGAAGCGGCAAATATAGAAAAAAAAATCATTCTTCCAACCCGGGTTTCCAGGGTGCCTGGCGGACCCCGTGGAGTTGTGCTATTTTCCGGGAAAGTACGAAGAAATAGTCGGAGAGGCGGTTGTAGAATTTTATCACATCTTCCTGAATATTAACCTCTTGAGATAATCGCAAAATGGTCCTCTCGGTCCGCCGGCATACGGTGCGGGCCACATGTGCCTGGGAGACTGCGGGGTGTCCTCCGGGGATCAGAAAGGAGGTGAGCGGTTCCATGGAAGCATCCATGGCATCAATATTTTCTTCCAGGAACCTTACCTGCTTCTCTCCCACCACCGGAATCTCCACCGGACAATCGTCACAATCGGCTGCCAGCACGGAAGCAGTGGCCATCTGGATGTTCAGAATGCTCAATAGCTGTTCCCTGAGCTCTTCATCCTCCACCAGGTCGCGGAGCAAGGTGGTGTGGGCCATCAGCTCATCCACTGTGCCATAGGCTTCAATGCGGTTATGGTATTTGGGAACCCGCCTGCCTCCAATCAATGAGGTGGTTCCTTTGTCTCCCCCCTTGGTATATATGCCTGATTTTTTTATATCTCCGGATTTTCGTTGATCTCAATCCTGTCGATCATGCCATCGATCAGCCGGATGATCCTGTGGGCATAGCGGGCAATGTCTTCCTCATGGGTCACCAGGATAATGGTATTCCCTTTGTTGTGTATTTCTCCAAAAAGCTTCATGATGTCGATGGACGTCTTGGAGTCCAGGTTACCCGTGGGCTCATCTGCCAGGATGATGGAGGGATTGTTGACCAGGGCACGTGCCACCGCCACCCGCTGCCGCTGCCCCCCGGACAACTCGTTGGGTTTGTGATCCATCCGGTCGGCCAGCCCCACCTCCGCCAGGGTCTTGGTGGCCATTTCAACCCTCTCAGATTTTCCAATCCCGGCATAGACCAGCGGAAGCATTACATTTTCCAGCGCCGTATACCTGGGAAGCAGGTTGAAGGTCTGGAAAATAAACCCGATCTCCTGGTTTCTGATCTCGGCCAGGCGATCGTCGTCCATTTTGCTCACATCGGTCCCGTTCAGCACGTAGGAACCGCTGGTGGGCGTATCAAGGGCCCCTACCAGGTTCATCAGGGTGGACTTGCCCGAACCCGAGGGTCCCATGATGGCTACATACTCATTGGTTTTGATATCTATATCCACCGAACGCAAGGCCTCCACCACAATGGACCCGATATAGTAGTTCTTTACAATTTTATCAAGATTGATGACAGTTTCCATATAGAAATTTATTGAACACGAAAGTAAACAATATTAAGAATATAAAATCCATAAAAGGTTTAAAACTTGATTTTAATTTTCCTTTTATGAAGGTCACTTCTGA
>CBDTYO010000101.1:0-11243 GCA_965364615.1 uncultured Bacteroidia bacterium | reverse complement strand
CGACACCTTCCGCCTGACCATCACCGACAGCATCGGTTGTACCCTGAAAACCGTATTTGAGATCCGCCAGCCCAATGAGCTTGGGGTGCTGGAGACCATTCCTCGCGTCAATGACTGGGAAATCGCCTGCGCGGGAGATTCTACGGGAGAAATTACCCTGACGCCCCTGGGCGGGGCCGACTCCACCGACAATACCTACCTGTGGTCCACCCTCGACGGTTATATCAGCGATCCGGCTTCCCAGAACCAGGCAAACCTGCCCGAAGGCAATTATGAACTGTTGGTGACCGATATCAATGGGTGCACCTATCAAACGAGTTTCGAGCTGCTCGATCCCGATCCCTTGCTGATCGAATCCCTCATGGCCGACAGTGCATACTGTGCGGGTACCGCCTCAGGAAAGATTTTCATTGAAGCCTCGGGAGGGGTGGATCCCTTTGTGTATCTGTGGGGAGGACCGGGAGGATATACTTCCACCGATCCGGACAGCATAGTGGACCTGTATGCCGGGGTATATACGATCACCCTCACCGACGACAACCTTTGCGTGAAGGACTCCCTCATCGAGGTCTTTGAAGCGGATCATTTTGATGTATCCATGACCGTGGACAGCGATTACCATGGCGCGGACATCTCCTGTGATGGCTTTGCGGATGGAGTGTTGTCCATTGCTCCCATCGGGGGGACGGAACCTTATTTCTATGCCTGGAACACCGGGGCCACCACACCCACGGTAACCGGACTGCCGGAGGGCACCTACAGTGTGGTGGTCAATGACAAACATGGCTGTATTGATTCGGCCAAGGTGACCATTACCGATCCCGATCCCATCGCCTTTAACATGTATACGGAAGACCCGGCCTGCTATGGCGATTCTACAGGAAGGCTTGAATTCCTGGTCACCGGTGGGACGGTATTTACTGTGGATGATTACCGGGTATGGGTCAATGATATGGTGAACGGAACCTTGGTGGAGAACCTTCCTGCCGGCATGTATCAGATCAGGGTCATGGACCTGAATGATTGTGTAGATAGCACCGAGACCGAACTGGTGGATAATCCGCCCATTGAGATCCTGTTTGATACTGAAAATGCCTTCTGTCCGGATAAGCGCGATGGACAGCTGAGCCTGAACGTTGAAGGTGGCGCATCCCCGTACCTGGTATCCTGGAGCGGGGGCCTTTCTGAAAATGAGTATTATTTCAACGACATCCTTCCGGGGCCCTATGAGGTAACCATTACTGATTTCAACGAATGTGTCATGATCGATACTGCGGAGGTCGGTTATACCTATAATTCCTGTCTGGTGATTCCCAATGCCTTCTCCCCCAATGGGGACGGATTCAACGACCTGTGGATCATCGAGGGACTTGAGCTCTATACCGATCCCGAGATCAGGGTCTTCGACCGCTGGGGATCCCGGGTATATTATTCACCCGATCCGGTCAGTGATCCCTGGAACGGTACTTTCAATGGCAGACGACTCCCCATCGACTCCTACCACTATATCATTGATTTGAACAACGGCGATCCCCCGGTCACGGGGAACATAACCATAGTGCGATAATTGCGTATTAAAAGCAGTGAAAAGGACCATTTTCTACATATCGCTTCTACTTATCCTGGGCTGTTCCGGACAGCTCATGGCCCAGCAGTTGCCGCTTTATTCGCAGTATGTGCTCAATGGATTCATGGTCAATCCCTCCATGGCGGGATACGATGGTTATACCTCCTTCAATACCACTGCAAGGCAGCAATGGCTGGGATTTTACCAGGCTCCCAGGACCTACTCCGCTTCCTGGCAAACCAGGGTGCTGAAACGCTCCTACAGGGTCGTCAACCGGGATGTAAAGAGCCGGAACAGGCTCAAGCAGAGCACCCAGGGCCGGGTGGGACTGGGGGCTTACCTGATCAACGATGTGAATGCCAATGTGGCCCGTACGGGTGCTTCCTTCTCTTATGCCTATCATATTTTCATGAACAACCGGCAACTCTCTTTCGGTCTGGCAGCCAAGGCTTTTCAATACAGGATCAACAGTGAGGCACTGACTTTCGGTGAGGAAGGAGATCCGGTCCTGGATGGAAGTTTCAAGACCGTGGCTTATAGTCCCGATTTCGATTTCGGCATGTTCTTCCAGGATCCCAACTACTTTGTGGGCGTATCCATCAGCAACCTCCTGCAGTCGGCGGTCAGGATCGGGGGAAACGACATTGCAGGTTTTCAAACCTTCAGGCACTATTGGGTCATGGGGGGTTACCGCTTTAACATCACGGAAAACGTCGATATAGAACCCCTCACATTGCTGAAAACCACTGAAAACTGGAATCCCCAGGGAGATTTTACGGTGAAGGTATATTATGACGAATTGTTCTGGGGAGGGCTTTCCTACCGCACCAATCAAAGCGTTATTTTGCTGCTGGGCGTACGGATCGACAACCTCTATTTTGGATATTCCTTCGACTGGGCATTCTCTGAGATCGGGCATTTCAATTATGGTTCCCACGAGGTCATCCTCTCCGTCAAGCTGGGTGACAATGCCCGCAGGTACAGGTGGCTGAACCGGTACTAATCAACAGAAGTGTGTATCTTTGGTACCCATGAAGGATATGTTCACCATCCTGTTCAGGGGAAGAAAAGTATTGCTGGGCAGGGACTTCTACCAAGGCCGGCAGATCAGACGAAAACGGATGAAATTCGGCAACAGGTTTGCCGAATGGACCTTTTGTCCCGATTCCCTCCATGAGGATTCAGTGATCTATTCTTTTGGAGTGGGAAGCGATATCTCCTGGGACCTGCAGTTGATCAATCGCTTCAACCTGCACATCCACGCCTTCGATCCTTCGCCGGGCTCCGTGGCCTGGATCAGGGACCAGGACTTGCCCGAGGAGTTCCATTTTTACCCCTATGGTGTGGCCGCCACCGACGGTGAGATTTCTTTTGCAGAACCCGCTGAACCCGGGATTCATTCCCTGTTTGCCACGAATCCGGAAGATAACGCAGGGAAGGGTTTGAAACAGCATGTTCTGCCCGTTCATCGCCTGGGAAGCATTCTGAACCAGTTGGGTCATTCGAAAATTGATATACTGAAAATGGATATCGAAGGGGCTGAGTATGAGGTCATTGATGATATCATTGCGTTGCAGGAGCCTGTTTCACAGGTACTGATCGAGTTTCACCACAGGTTTTCTCACATCGGAACGGAACGGACCAGGCAGGCCATTTCAAAATTGAACCGGGCCGGGTACAGGATCTTTCATGTTTCAGCCACGGGAGAGGAATTTTCGTTTATGAATACAGCCAGCTGAGATGAAAGTACTGCTCATAGCCAAGCATTCGACCACCGGGGGAGCAGCCATTGCGTCCAGCAGGTTGCTGGAGGCATTGAGGCAGGAAGGGTTGGATGCAAGCATGCTGGTGCAGGAGGGAGGTGATGCAGAAAAAGCGATCTATTCCACCACCCACGGTGCCCTGAAGCGCTGGACCAACTTATGGAGGTTCATAGTGGAACGCCTGGTGTTCCTGCCACGGGAAAAATCGGCCAACATCCGTTTCCTTTTCTCACTGGCCAATACCGGGGAGAACCTGGCCGATCACCCCCTGGTTCGTGAGGCAGATATTATCCATATTCACTGGATCAATGCCGGCTTTCTTTCTTTGCGGTCTCTTGGGGCATTGTTGCATCTGAACAAGCCGGTTGTATGGACCTTTCACGATATGTGGCCATTTACGGGAGGATGCCATTATGCGCTGGAATGCAAGGAATATACCCGGCAGTGTGGCCAGTGTCCCTATCTGAAAAGACCGGGAACCAACGACCTGTCCCACCGGATCTGGCTCAAAAAGAAAGAAATATTCAGCACTGGGAAATTCACTGCGGTTACCCCCAGCAAGTGGCTCAAGGAGTGTGCCGGGGACAGCTCCCTTCTGGCTGATCTGGATATGCACGTGATCCACAATCCCATCGATGGTTCCCTCTTTCAACCTGTAGACAGGACGCAGTCCTGCAGGAGGCTGGGACTCGATCCCTCAAGGAAATACATCCTGTTTGGAGCAGCCACCGTGAAGAACGTCATGAAGGGATATTCCTTTTTTGCGGAGGCCATCAAGCTTCTTTCAGCCCATGTGGACCCCGGTCAGGTGGAGATTCTGCTCTTTGGCAAGAGCAGGGGCGATGAGGTGTCTGCTTTCCCGCTTCGGACCCGGAACATCGCCTTTGTCCGGTCCGTGGATACACTTGTGGACCTGTACAGTGTGGCCCATTTGTTTGTGATTCCCTCCCTGCAGGACAATTTACCCAACACCATCCTCGAATCGATGCTTTGCGGAACCCCGGTGGTGGGATTCAGGACGGGAGGAATTCCGGAAATGATAGACCACAAACGAAACGGCTACCTGGCCGATTATAAATCTTCTCAGGATCTGGCAGAAGGGATCAGGTGGATCCTCTCCATGGAATCCTATGATGCCTTCTCAAAGGGAACACGGGATAGTATCCTTAAGCGCTATGCAAAAAAGGAAGCTGTGGATGCGCACATCGAACTCTATAAGGCCCTGTTGGATCAAACTTCCGCCCCATGAGCACCTTTCCCGTGATATCGGTCATAACCGTGGTATACAATGGCGAACAGCACATTGGAAGGACCATTGAAAGTGTGCTGAATCAGAGCTATTCGCCCATCGAATATGTCATTGTTGACGGAAAATCGACTGATGGAACCCTGGAGGTCATTGAGGGATACCCGGACAGTATCAGGGTCATCTCCGAACCTGATCAGGGCCTCTACGATGCCATGAACAAAGGCCTTGAGATGGCCACCGGCGATTATATCTGGTTCCTCAATGCCGGCGACCAGATATATGGTGCCGATACCGTGGAACGAATGGTGGAGGGAATTGAGGGGAACCCCGATATCATTTATGGAGGCACCATGATCATAGATGAGGCGCAAAATGAGGTGGGCGACAGGCGGCTCAAGCCTCCGGATCAACTAACCTGGAAATCCTTTCGACAGGGCATGGTCGTTTGCCATCAGTCCCTGGTGGTAAAAAGAGAGATGGCTCCGGAGTACAACCTGGAATACCATTTATCGGCCGACATAGACTGGGCCATCAGGGCTTCAAAAAAGGCCGGGCAGATCCATAATTCCCGCCTGGTGCTTTCCAGGTTCCTGGAAGGGGGACTTACCGATCACAACATCCGGGCAGGATTGAAAGAGCGGTTCAGGATCATGAGCAAGTATTATGGACTGGTTCCCACCATCCTGAGGCATTTTTTGTTCGGGGTTAGGCTGACCAATTACTACCTGAAGAATCGCCGCATCTAGAGCTCTTTCCGGATAATATCATACAGTTGCCCGACCCTTTTCTCCACGGTATGATCCCTCAGGGTCCGCTGTTGACCGGCCAGTGCAATTTGCCGCGCCTCTTCAGGATGCTCAACGGCCCATCTAAGTTTTTCAGTACATTCCTCCTTGCTGCGATAGGTAAGGATCTCCCTGTCCGGCTCAAAGAGTGATTCGATCTGCTTTTTATGATCAGTGACCAACAGGCTTCCCACGCCGCTTACCTCAAACATCCGGACATTGGCTGCATAATCGCCGGCTACCTCTGCATGCATGTTGAATCCAATCCTGTATCGGGAGATCGTTTTCAACATGTCCGTTCCAAAGACCGGCTCCCGGCGGATGTTTTTTAAAACCTCGTCAGAGTATCTGGTTCTTCTGGGCATCTCTTTTAACTGGGCCACTTTCCGAAGGAATTCATGGTTGCGGATATGTCGAAAGCCAAGGGACTGCAGCAATTTGAGCATCAGGTAGGCTGATTGTTTCATTTTCAGGGTATGCCATGAATCTCTTTCCAGCAGGCCATACATGGTAAGTGGCAGCCCGGCCTTGAAGATCTCCTCAATGTAGGAGATCCTCTGGCTGTGAAACTCCTTGCGGTAAAAAAGCGAACCGATAAATACGATCCCGTTCAACGGTTCATCAGGCAAGGCTATATTCTGGATAAGCGAAGCTTCCATGGCCTGGGGCAAAAGATGGCTGCGTATATTGTTTTCGCGGAATCGGGCCAGGAAGGTTTCGGAACAGGAAAGCATCAGATCATAGTGCCCAAATGCTTTCATGTTGTCTTGGGTGTAGGGAGTGCAACAATGTCCGATCAGCAGCTTGACGGATTTCACTTCCTCCCTGATTGTGCGTATGAATGATTCATGAAAATCGATGCTGTTTTGAATGAAAAGAATCTCGGGCTGGTGGTGTTTTAATTGCTCCAGCAGCAGGCTGTTTCCTGAAAGCTCAGATCCGTGTTCTTTCGCCCATGCATTCTGCAGTGCTTGTGCGTTGCAGATCAGCTCCTGGCCCTGAATGGAATGATTTTTCTCCAGGTAATAGGGAAAGTAATGGGAGTAGCCGTATCCCTGGTCCATCAGGTGCCGGTGCTGCTCCTGGTAGCTCTTGGATGCAATCTCCGGATACGACCGGTAATAGTGTTGGAGGAATGGTTTGTAGAAGGAGGAGACTTTTATGAATCTGGCAGCCATTGAGTTGTGCAATATCAGAATCTAAATGTACTGATTATTTTTCATGCGGCTCAGGATCTCGCTGCCGGTGATGCCCTCCAGCTCCTGATCCTTCAGGAAGTCAAGCAGCTCCGTATAAAACCGCGTAATTCCGGGAAATTGCAGTTCATCGAAAAAGCTGTTGTGCCACAATAGCGAGAATACCCCATTGAATTTTCGGACCTCCTGAACAAGATCCGTGATGGCTTCCATGGTTTGCTGAAAGTCCAGCTTTCTGTAACCAAACAGGGTCACATCCATGGCAGTCAGGGGGATTTGCCAGATCTCCGCCGGACGGTCATGGTCAAAATCGTACATTTTGAATGGCCAGCAATAAGAGTTTCTGAAACCTTCGTGTTGGGCAAAACCCAGGGTGGCGTCATATTGCAGCCCTGCTTGTTCCTGGATCCGGGTGGTTTCGGGCAGGCTGTAGGTCAGGAAATGCTGACGAACCCCTACGACAGGCTTTGGGCTGACATCCTGGAGGTGCTTTAAGGTCAGATCCATGGATGATTGGCTGCGGGCCGACTGCAGCGTGCCATGCAGTCCCACCTCAAAGCCATTGGAAGCAAGTTCTGCCATCAACCGGCGAATTCTGTTTTCGTGAAACCGGTACCTGGAGTTATCGTTCCGTCCGTCCTTTTCCAAAAAGAAAAAAGTACTGCGGAAAGACCTGTCGGATGCGGATCGCTGCAGAAAATCAAAATTCCAGAAGGGATTCTTACGGGAAAAGGGATTGAGAAAGTGGTACAAGGCGGTAAAGGCAGCTTTGAACCGGCCCTGTATGCTGTAGGGGGATTTGGCCAATCCCAATAGCATTTTGAATTTGAAGCCGGTTTCATAAAAGTCATAGGCATCAATGAAATCGATATCATGACTGAGCATCAGGATGGGTTTCCGGAGTAAAGGAATGCGCTCAAAAGCCAATCCGTTGGATTGGCAGAACTGTTCAATGCCATTCAGTATGACCTCGAAGTAGTAATTGACCAGGGGCCTGTAGATTGTGCCCAGGGAGTGCTGCAGGGAGGAGGGGTAGGGGAAACGGCCATATTCATCCCGGGCATCCGATTTGAGTTCATCATAGCCCGATAAGAGGTGAAACGCAGATTTAAGCAGATCGTGGTGGAATACCAGGCTGTTCTGCTGCATGGAAAAAAAGGCATCCTGGTTCGCGTGGACAGGGTAGAGGACCGGGATCTGATCGATGTGGATCACCTTTTGGATGTCCAGCTCTTTGTCGGAAGATGGAAAACAGATCAGGGCTTTCCCAGATTCAGGGGCTGATCCGAACCTGAACCTGGAGGAGATCTCTTCACTGATCCTGGCATGGTGCCCCAGATGCTCCAGTATGTATCGGATCTTTGAATCGGAAAGCCTTTTCATCATGCATCAGCGGTTTGAATGAATATAATCAAGAATGCCCGAAAACCACCTTTTGACCCGGTCCAGCCATCCAATCTTGCTCAGGAAGCGGGCCAGATTACGTTCAGCAAAGTGAAGCATCCGTAAAAAGCCAAAGTAGGAAAACAGCCTGATCCGGTTCAGAAAGCGGTTCTTCACCTGGGTGGGCATCAGTTTTCTCTTCCTGTTCTGCCTGTAGAAAAGGCGGTAGTTTTTGTAATCAAGTGCCAGCGGTTCCGAAAGGGTCTGTAAGCGTGAGAGGATCTGCTTTCTTTTCTCCTGGTCCGGGACGGAAACCACAGATCCTGAGCGATCGAGGGTGATGGGATGAAGGTCATATTGCGGTGTTGTTCCTCCAAGGTCGATGGTGACCAACATGGATTCCCTGCTCATTTCGGGGTATTCCACAAGGGTGGTGCCCGAATACTCCAGTGCGGGCATGGAGAAATTGCCCAGGCTATGGAAGATCAATGCATTCCCGGCGGTCTGAAATCCCTGCATGCAGTGGGGATGGGATCCAACAACCACGGTACTGTGCCGGGCCAACTCTTCAGCCAGGTCTTTATTTACCGGTTCAGGGTAGGATTCCAGCTCCAGGTTCCAGTGATTGTAGACGATCTTGATATCTGCGTCTGAGCTGTCCAGCTCCCTTATCATGTGCTCCTTCCTCAGCTCTGCAGTTCCCCCTGAATGTGCAGTGGCAAAGTGCCTTTTGGAATAGAATCGTTGCATAAAACCCCAGATATTCAGGCTTTGATTTTCAAATTCAAACCTGGCCGGCCTGAGGGCTTCCTCCAGGTTACTTCCTGCCCCGAAGAACTGGATCCCCTCTTGAGCCAGCAACTGTTGGGTAAATTCAATTCCTTCCTGGCCATAGTCTTTCATATGGTTGTTGGCCAGCGAAACCGCTTTGATGTTCAGGTCATGAAGCATTCCGGGCCCGGATACCAGCTGGTGCAGTCCCGATCTCAATACCGGCCGCATTCCCTCCTGGATGAAGGGTGCTTCCAGATTGGCCACATTCAGGTCGTTGCAGCGCAGCAAGGCGGTGATCTTTTCATGGATCACCAGGCCGGGGGACAGGATCAGGTCGCCGATGAAGCCGATTTTCATAATTCTGAGAGCTCTTTTTGCAGTTTTGCCAGGCTTAAAAGGTATAAAATATGTGCGCCATCGGCCCCATCGGTATGAAGCGTAAAATCTGCTGCTATTTCCGGCAGATTCCAGGCAGGGATCTCTTTTTTCCAGTCGATTTCGGGCGACCAGTTGGTCAGTTGGGAGGGATTATGCCTGTGCCTGAATTTCATCCAGACATGCTTGAGTTTTTTCCCGTATTCGTAGCTCAGGTTGTTACGGATCAGGCTCTGCCGTTTCTGGTTATCCCGTTTGATCCTGATAAGCCGGGGATTCTCCTGATAGAGGTATTTAATTTGTGCATTGGTGTACAGGCGCGTATTCAGCAATGCTTTATACGGCAGGTCCAGGAAGAAGTCCATGTAGGCATAATCGAAGAATGGCAAAAGAAAAGCCAGGGGCCCCGTGTTATCTTCCACTTCGGGCCTGACGATGTACCTGCGCTGCCGGTAGTCAAGGTCCCATTGAATAAATGAAGAAACCGGGTCCCTGTCAGTGGGAAGCGACTGGGCGATGGAATGAAGGAGCATGTCCATCTGATCCCGGTTGGACTTCAGGCCGGGCTTCACCATCGGGATCACATGGAAATCCCAGATGTATTTGATCACGCGCTCATTTGAGTCCCACGATCTCATGCGGTGCCTGATATGGCTTCCAGCCATGAAATCGCCCGAATAACCGGGCATGCGGATCCTTGAGAGCCCTGAAAGTTCGTGGTATCTGCGCAGCTCCTTTTCGTAATTCCTCGCATGGGTGATGCGTTCATACCTCAAATCTGAATGAATGACATTTTGCAGCTCTGCCCGGTCGTTGTAAAATACATCGTGGCTAAGAACCGTGGAAAGCTGTTTGGCCACCTGCCTGGCTGTGATGACATCCCCGCTCTGTTCTCCCATTCCATAGGTAAATGCATGGATCCCGATTCCAGCCCTCTCCAGTTCATGGGCCAGCAACCTGCTGTCCAGTCCCCCCGACAGGGGGACGATGCAAGTGTTTCCCTCTTCCCTGATATAGTCTGTATAGCTCCTGAACTGGTCCCTCCACAAAGAGGCAAATTCCCATTCCAGCCGTTGCAACCGGCCCGGCCTGAAATGGTGTTCCAGTTTCCAGTATCTGTGGGGGCGATACTCCAGGCGACCGTCCGCCGATGAGATATGCAGTAGGGAAGCGCCGGGGATTTCACATATGTTCTTTACCAGGGTCTTATCACCCAGCACGTAGCCGAGCGAAAGCAGCTCCAGCACGGATTCCCTTTGCAGCTCCCTGCCTGAGAAAGGAACCAGTCTTTGCCACTGGGTGGAGACTATATACTGGCCTTCTTTCTGCACAAAAAACAGGGGGTAGATCCCATACCGGTCATTGCCTATCCAGACATGATCCCCCTGAATGATTATAAAAGCAAAGTTCCCGTTATATTCTCCGATCCTCTCAGGCAGCTCCCCGCTCAGAAAGTGGTTGTAAAGGATGGTCCTGAATGGGTCCCCCGTCATCACATTGCCTTCAACGATCACATAGCCCTTGAAAAACAGGTATACCTCCTGATCCATGTGCCTGAATCCTTCCGATTCCAAATGATCCGGGCGAAGATGTAAGAACATGGCAGCAAAATAGTTATTCAAACTTAATTCCTTCAATATTGTGCCAGAAGTTTTTCAGATTGGCCCATTTCTTCCAGGCTCCTTTTAACCTTGTAATCTCAATCTTTTCGTAAAAATTCCACAGGTAAAGCAGAAAGAAAAAGGCCAGCAGGAGGACCGATTTGATGAGAATTCTCCAGAAAAGGGTTTGATCCTGTATGAGTGCGGAAATCAAGTAGAAGGAGAGGCCCAGGATCAGTATTTTGCCGATTTTGATGATTTCATACCGGATGGAGTCGTGTTTCCTGACCTGGTAATAGAGCCAGACCGAAGCAAGGATCTGGGTGAGGGTGGTGGAGATCGCGGCACCGATGGTTCCGAGCCAGGGGATCATGGCAATATTAAGCCCGAAATTCAGGAAGCCTGCACTTAGGGTAACGGCCGATATGATGCGGGTCTTTTTGAGCCTTGAAAGAGGCAGAACCAGGATCTGCCGGATTCCGGCAAAGACCACGCCCAGTGCCAGTACAGGGATCAGGGAGTAGGAGCCAAGGTAGTCCTGGTTCCCAAT